>JAFGGE010000237.1 GCA_016930745.1 Sedimentisphaerales bacterium | reverse complement strand
GTCGGCATATAGATCCGATGGCAGTGAGGGAGGCAACAGGAACGGAATCTGATGGTTGTGTGACCATGCCTGGATTTGCTGCTGAATCGCCTGGTATTTCTCCACGCCGGTTTTATCCATCATATGTTCGTTAAAAGGCCCAATCAGGACAAACACCGTGTTGCCCCGTTTTTGCAGCGTCCGGATCGTCTGGCGAAAAAACCGCCATTGGAACGAGGTTTCCAGTTCCACCCAGGGGAACTCCTGCCGCATCGCAGACCGACGGTTCCAGGACGCGGCGGCTTGTTCCGGATTCTGCGGCGGAGGCAGTTGAAAGGTTACGGCCTTGCAGGGATTCCGGTACGGGTTCTGCCGGGCCCAGGAGGAAAGGTCCATGCCTTCAAAGTAGGCCGTTTTCACGTGACGCACCCAGCCCAGAAAACCGCTGTGCCGCTCCATAATACGGCCGATCCGGGCCGAGGCCGATTCGGTATAGCAGGGGATCTCGGGGACAAACTGAGGCGCCAGCCGGGGGTGGTTGAACCGGAATTCTTTTGTGGTTTGAAGATCGTGTTTTTCCGACGTGATCCAGAGGGGATTAAAGCACAGCAGCACTTTTTTATGGGAGATGGCCTGTCCGTAGTATCGGATCAGACCTGCCATCGCGACAGGATGAATACCATCGATCCCCATGTTGGCAAAGAGGGGCTTTCCGGCTATATGGTTGAGTTGGCTTGAAAGGGCCTGGTCGGGATCGACATAGTGGCCCCAGACGACGGAATCGCCGAGAATGAGAATTTCATTCTGTTTTGCCGCCATTTGGCAGTATCGGTCATAGAGCCAGTAATCCTCGCTTAGGGCATAGGGAATGCGGTAGTCTGTGCCGGGATGGAACGGTTCGATCTGCTTCCAGATTCGGGGGATGGCCCATAACACGAGAAGAACAACCGGAACGGCAAACAGGGAAGAAGGAAAGAAGCGACCCTGCATCTGACTCAAGCCGATCTTGGTTGTTGTGGATTTGTTATTTTCTTTGTTTTCCATTTTCGAACGTTGTCCCGGTCCTTAAAACTGAGCGTAAATAAACGGTCTGCCCGTAGAGACTCCGAACAGAGCCAGATAAAGCAAAAGAAAAAGCAGGATGCCTATGCGCATCGGAACGGTTGCCGTCAAACGTTTAACCAGAGAATTACTCAGGAGCTGGTATATCCAGGGAATACAGATAAGGCCCGCAAACAACAGGGGAAACTGCGGATTGGACAGGCCGGATGCAAAAATACGAATAACGATCAGTGTCGCTTTGTCCCAGGTCTCCGCACGAAAGAAGATCCAGGCAAAACAGACAAACATGAAGACCCACAACTGCTTGATCGGGTGCGGGATTTTTTCCTTATAAAAACGGCTTCGCTCCAGATTTCGTGTCAGGACCAGTCCTACGCCATGCAGAGCGCCCCAGACAAGGAAGGTCCAGGCAGCGCCGTGCCAGAGGCCCGACAGGAGCATGGTGAGCAGCACATTGCGGCAGGTTTTCCATTTTCCTTTCCGATTGCCTCCCAGGGGAATATAGACATAATCCCGAAACCACGTCGACAGACTGATGTGCCATCGCCGCCAGAAATCGCTCAGGCCGGTCGCCAGATAAGGGCAGTTGAAATTCTGGATGATCTCAAAACCCATCATCTGCGCGATCCCGCGGGCCATATCGGTATAGCCGCTGAAGTCGAAGTATATCTGCCAGGCAAATGAAATGGTGGCCAGCAGCAATGCCGGGCTCTGGAAGGTCTGGGGCGCTTCGTAGACGGTATCGACATACAGGGCCAGGGCATCGGCCAGAGCCACTTTTTTAACCAGCCCGACCGTGAATAGAAAAAAGCCATCGGCCGCATGCCGCACAGTAATCCGCGGCGGCCTCTTCAACTGGGGGAAAATATGGATGGCGCGTTCAATCGGGCCGGCCGGCAGGAGGGGAAAGAAACCGACGAAGGCGGCGTGCCGTATGAGGTTCTTTTCCCTCGGGGCCTGTCCACGATAACAGTCCAACACATATCCGATGGATTTTAAGACATAGAAGGAAAGGCCCAGCGGCAGGAGCCATCCCGGGGAAGGGAGAAGATAGGAACTGCCGACTCCGGACAGGAGCGTGTTGATGTTTTCTGAGATAAATGTTCCATATTTGAAGAAACCCAGTATAAAAAGACTATTGCCGATACTCACAGCCGGCCAAAGACGTTTATGCCGGCTCTTTTCCATACAGGCCAATACGGCATAATCGACCACCGTGGAATAGGCCATCAGAACGGGATACAGCGGATTCCACCAGCCGTAGAACAGATAGGAAACGATGACAATCCAGAGATTTCGAAATCGCGTTTTTTTGACGACCAGATAAACGGCGTATGTGAAGAGAAAGAAGGGCAAAAAGATCCAGGCGTGGAAATGCATTGGAAAGAGCCCTTTCCCTAGCGGCCGTTATCGTCCGGCAGATACCTGCGAACACAGCGAAAACCGATCGAGTCGCTGGCCAGACAGGTGTCGTTCACGGAAGGATCGCCGCTGCGATACGATGAGCGGCAGCTATCGGGGCTTGCATCCCATCCCCCGCCTCGGACGACTCGTTCGCGGCCGGCGGCCGGCCCTTTGGGGTCCCTGGCCGATGCCGCGTCGTACGCCGTTTTGCTGTAGTAGTCGTTGCACCATTCCCGGACATTGCCGTGCATATCAAACAAACCCCAGGGATTGGGTTGTTTTTGTCCGACCGGATGAGTCTTGCTCATGCTATTGCCCAGAAACCAGGCAAATTCCCCGAGTCGATGTTCCTCGTCGCCGAAGGAATAGTTTGTCGTTGTACCCGCCCGGCAGGCATATTCCCATTCAGCTTCCGTGGGCAGCCGATAGCCGTTGGCTTCAAAATCGCATTTTCCCGTATCCAGGTCGTAGCAGGGATGTAGGTCTTCCTCAAGGGAGCGTTCGTTGCAATATTCGATCGCATCCTTCCAGTTGATCTGCTCGGCAGGGTGCTTGGGATGTTTGAAATGGGAGGGGTCCGGCAGGGGAAATTTGGCGTACTGCTCCTGGGTTACTTCGTATCGATCCATCCAGAACGGACTGATTTCAACCTTGTGAACAGGGGCTTCATCGGGCGATCCGGAAGCGCTGCCCATGGCAAACCAGCCGCCGGGGATCAGGACCATTTCCGCGCCGGTCCTGGTGGTCAGGATTTCAGGGATATTTTCAGAAACGGCATCGGTTCTTTTGCGGCATCCGGGCATCAGCGGCAGGACAAGAACAAGCCACAGGATGTTCCCCAAGCGCAGGCGGCCCCATTTTGATCGGCTTGTTTTTTCCGGTTTCATAGTGCTCGCGATTTCATCTATCTTTTTGTGCCCCTATAAACAAAACGGGTTGCTTATTATACCCTTATCCGGCAGGATCAAACAAAAGGATTCTCGAAATCCGTTCCCCTTCACTGAAGAGGTATTTCATGGGGGTGCAGGAAAGATTATATCTGAATCGCCTGCATCAGCAGATCCGGTATAACGTCCGGATCCACCTTGGCATGCGGAAGATTACCGGCGGTAATCAGGCCCATCCAAAGCCACAGCAGCATGCGGGTTTGTATCCGGGTATCGGATTCTGTTTGTATTTTTCCGGAATGGCGGCGCTGTTCCATCATGACCTGCGAGGTATCCAGGAACCACTGCCAGAAGACTTGGACTCGATTTACAACCTTGGCTCCTTCGGATTCCGACTCGCCGATCAGCCGAACCATCAGTCGGCACCAAATCCATCGTCCCGACGCATTTCGGACGGCTAATTCCTCAAGGAAGGTTTTGAGCCGATCTTTGGGTTCTACGGTTTCCGTGATAGACTCGATGAAACGCTCATACTGGCCTGCCGCCTCTTCCAAAACAGCCAGACACAAGGCTTCCTTGCTCTTGAAATAGTAATAAAAAGCTCCTTTGGTGATGCCGGAGGCGGTCAGGATATCCTCCATGGTCGTTGCCGCGTATCCATGGATGCTGAATAAATTCGCAGCCGCCTCCAGAATCCGCGATTTGGTGTCCGTAGCGCCTCGTCCCATCGACCTGTTCCTCAATGAAAAATGGCATCCAATAACAAGGTTCGGTTTTCTTCGATCCAATCGCACTTGCGGTGAATCATCTGCAGGAATTCCAATCCGGAATGATGGCCGAAATACCCGGTGGCCGCGATGGGCAGCACGGCCTCGGCAATCATGATCTCGATCATCAGATCGGGCAGGGAGCGCAGCATCACGTCCTCAAGGAAGCCTGCTTCACGATATCCTTCCAAAAACTGAGTCATCTTGGCCTGATCCAGATAGGCGGGCCAGTCGGCCGGATTGGGCCGGACGCCGACGATGGAAAACTGCAGTACGCCATTGGCCACATCGGTCACAGGCGGGGCTGTTTTGACCGAGTCGAAATCCAGCACGCAGATCATGCGGTGATCCGCGAACAGCAGATTTCCCGGATGCCAGTCTCCATGAATAATCTGCCCATCCCAACTGTCGAATCCCATGGCATTGACGGTTGTGCTGGAATGATTGTAATGCGTCAGCAGCAAATCCGCGGTTTTTTGCAGATTGTGAGAGGATTCTAACGCTCCATTGGGGCGAAGCTGCTTGTCGGAGCGGATCAGGCGCAGGTGCCCCCGCACGCTGCCGGAGTCATGATAGGTCTGCCGTACCGGCTTCCAGTCGGATTCCAGATCGGCCAGGTCCTTGTGAAATATCGCCAATTGCCGACCGGCTTCGATCACCTCGGCCGGAGAGCCGTCACATCGGACCCCTTCGATAAAATGAAACAATTCATAGGTGCGTTTGTTCAGAATCAGGGCGGTCGGGCCATTTCCCCGTGTCGGCACCAGACCCGCCACCGGATAATCCTTCTTTTGCAAATGGGATTGCACTGCATGGGTAAATCCCACCATGAGTGCATCATCCTTGCCTTTAGGGCGTCGCTTGAGCAGGTATTTTTCCTTGTCGGTGATGAGAATGAGCTTCGGCGACGCCCGGTTGCCCGCTGAGATCGGCAGAATCTGCTGAATTTTAGCGATGTTGTACTGCCGTAAGACGCCGCCCAACTCTTCGGTTGTAAATCCGGCGCCGTTGGTCTGCATAATCTGCATTCCTCGTTCGACAGATGTGGCCGTCGGTTAATGCCCGGCCAGATAGAGAATCACCAATAACAAGACCACGACGATGGCCCCAAGAAGCACGAGAAAGACGCGGTATTTCGTGATGGTTTCCTGGATATACGGATTTTGCCGTACATCCAGGGGATCGACCGCAACGCCGTCTTCCAGTTTTTCCAACGCTTCCAGATTGAATTTGCGTCTTGCCTGAATCGGCGGTCGGCCCGCCCGCACCTCTTCGATATCGGCCAGGAGTTCTTCCATGTTGTTGTACCGATCCTTCGGCTCCTTGGCCATCATCGTTTCGATCATCTCCGAGATTCCGGTCGAAAGCGAGGTATTGATATGGTCCGGGGGCGTCAGGGGCTCTTTAAGATGTTTTTTCATCACCTCGGCGGGCGTCTTGGCCTCGAAGGGAACCCGGCCGGTGACCATATGGAACAGCGTGGCGCCCAGGGCATAGATATCCGCTCTGCCGTCGATCTCCAATTGGCCGCGAATCTGCTCGGGTGCGATATAGTAAGGCGTCCCGAAGGCCTTGCCTTCCTCATGCTTGGCGGCCTGAATATCCGAGGTTTCCCGCGCCAGGCCCATATCGGCCAGCTTGACCACATTGTCGTTGTTGATCATGATGTTCTTGGGCTTGACGTCGCGGTGGATCAGGCCCTGCGCATGAGCATGTGCCAATGCACGGGCAAGCTGGATGATGATATCCAGCGCTTCGGTCTCGCTGAAGATCTTCCCCTGTGACAGATCGTCATACAGCGTCTTGCCTTCGACATACTCCATCACGAAATAATACAGGCCGCCGGCCTCTCCGACGTCGATGGCCTGTACGATATTATTGTGGTTCATCTTGGCCGCGATCTTGCCCTCTTTGAAAAACCGCCGCACATAATCGGGCTTTTCCGTAAACCGCTTGGGCAGCACCTTGATCGCCACCGTCCGGTCCAGACTGAGCTGCACGGCCTTATAAACCACGGCCATGGCCCCGGAACCCAGCTTTCCCAGCACCTTATACCCCGGAATCTGGTTGGCGGCCTCTTTGCTCTCCTTGATCTGAGCGCGCAGACGAAGGATCTGGCTTTTGGTCATGTAATGATTCTTCAGGAAGACCTGCTCCAGGCTGACCGGCTCTTCATTGCCGTGCAGTTCTTTCAGTTCTTCCCGGCATTGGTCCAGTTCTTCATCCGTGACCAGCCGTTGTTCCACGGCGATCCGCCCAAACAGCGTATCGTAATTCGTTGTGTCACTCTTTGACAATCCCGGCCTCCTGCAGCCTGTTCACTCGACCCATGTAGCAGTCACACGGCCCAATTATCGCCCGATGTGCGTTGGTGTCAAAGAAAAACTCCCGCACCGCCGTACAGAGGTGGCATTTACCCGCATAGTTTTCAGACGGTTCAAATCCTTTGGCGACGGCCTCGGCAAGCAATCCCGTCGGCCCGGAGGCAAACAGCGTATCCACGACCGGCTTCGCGGTCGGATCGAATCGTTCCCATATCTGATGCAGCGGCTGTTCGTTGACATTGCCGATGATGATCCCGCTGCACAATCCGCTGAAGACGTTGCCATAGGGATCGATATGCACCCCTTTGGCCCCCAGAAACGAACCGGAACAATTCCTGCCCTGGAACATAGCAACCGTTTTGTCGGCGCATAATGGCCCGATGATCCCGGCGGCCCGTCCCGTGAACCGGCAGGAATCCTCCCTCGCGGCAAGGCGATAGGCCGTTTGTTTCTGTGCGGCATTCATCCGTGTAAAACTCACAGGTTCCTGTAAGTATTTTTCCCAGCGGACCAGGACCCGGTCGGCCCCCAGCGCCTCACGGGCCGTTTCGACGAGTAACTGAATACGGGCCGGATCGATATACTCGGCGTGGAACGGATCCCAACTGATCTTAAGCCGGCCCATGCCCACGCTGTCCAGATACCGTAGCCGCTCGAGAATCTGCCGGCGGTCGGTCGCCCAATATCCGTTGGTCTCCACGGTATCGACCCATCCTAAATCCTGCTGATGGGCCTGCGTCATTATTTCGGCCAGGTGGTCATACACGATAAACGGCTCTCCCCCCGTCAAATGCACGGAAGCAGCCTCCCCGGCCAGCTCGCGTAGGGACTGCCATGCCGACAGGGCCGTCTCCGCGGGCATCAGGCCGCCGGCATCGGGTCCGCAGTGGTAATAGCAGAAGGCGCAGGACGCGGGACAGCGGTAGGTCAGCATAAGACCGGCATAACGCCAGAGCTTCATCTTCGGTTCGTGACGTTCGGTATGCTGGTTGTACAGATTATCTTCCAGTTTGCTCATTGGTTCGACAGATTTCTGTATCGTCACATTCCTCAATCTAATGAGTCAGGCATCGGCAAAAAAATTTCAAAAAAAATAAGCCTTCCCTGCCGGTCCGGCAGGATGCCTATTATTGGACGCTACCGCCGTTAATCTCCCCTGTAAGGCTGAGTATGACTATATCCTGTACCTGCTGTCAAGGCTTTTCCTGCATCTTGTATGTTAAGCTGGGAAAGATGATTCTGGGCAAAAACCGGCGTTCAAGAAAAGCCGCCCCTGAATCCGATAGCATATCTGTATGGAAAATCGGCAACTGACATTCAGACGGAGCAAGGATATGAGCAAGCGCGAAATCATCGATTGCATTCTGGAAATCAACCGAGGCGCCAAGCCCGAATTCCTCGC
>JAFGGE010000236.1 GCA_016930745.1 Sedimentisphaerales bacterium | reverse complement strand
TGGATCGCTGCAACGCCGCAATCCTGGCATCCTGCGCCGAAGGTTCGCCCGGCGGTATCATCGAATGTATCCACCGGGGACTGATCCCCCTTGTCACCCGCGGCAGCCATATCGAGGTCGCCGATTACGGGGTACTTTTAACCGATGACAATATCGAAACAATCCGATCAACCATCCAAAACGTGATGAACCAGTCCATCGAATGGCATCGATGGCATTCGATACAGGCTCGAAAGGATTCTCTGGTTCGGTACAGTGAACAACGGTTCTGTGAAAATCTCTACCGAGGCGTCGAAGAGATCGTTCGACGCGCTTCACAGATCCGCGCTTCTCGTAATCAAGCTTCTGCCATGGTCCGGCAGGATGTCGATCAATATGTCGCGCATCATGCAGATCATCTTGGCGCTCTGTTGCGGGCCGCCGCTCATCTGGCCGCCGATCAGCGGTTGGATGAAGCCGCCAAAGCGCTGCATCAGGCCGTTCTGGTGGAACCGACATGTGTGACGGCCATCGGCGAACTGGCCGTGTATTGGGCCCGACAGCAGAACCTGCCCCAGGCCAAACGACTTATCGAGCAAGCCCTCAAACTGTGCCCGAACGATGCGCGTTGTCGGCTTATCTCCCGGACGATGGATCGTTACCTGGCCGATGCATCCTCGGCAAAACCCGCCTCTCCCAGGATCACCGCCGAGCATGATCCTCACGGCGCCAGCGTAAAAACCGAATCGTCGTTCGCCGATAACATCCGCGACCTTTTTACGCGTATTCGACCGCGAAAAATCATCGAAACCGGTACGTTTCATGGCACCGGAACGACGACGGTGATCGCGCAAACACTGCGTTCGCTGGGCTTGGACGATGCCGTCTTCTTTACGATTGAAGTCAATCCCGTGAATCATTATAGGGCGCAACAGAACCTGGCTGCTTCGGCTCTGCAGGTACACTGTCTTAACGGCTTATCCGTCCCGCGCATCATGCTGCCCGACAGGGACGACATCCGACGCCGCACCGTGGCCGACTTGCCCGACGCCGATATTTTTGTCGATCATAAAGAGGAAAAACGTGTCGAGCTGTACTTTGCGGAAACCGATTTCACCCAAGTCCCCGACAACCTGCTCTATCAATGCCTGAAGGAATTTGACTTCCGGCCTGACTTTGTCCTGCTTGACAGCGCCGGCCATATGGGCAATGTCGAATTCAACTATCTCATCGAGAATCTCCGCGGTCCTTGTTATATCGCCCTGGATGACATTTATCATGTCAAGCATCATAAGAGCTTTGAGCAGATTAAAACTGATCCGCGATTTGAAATTCTCGTCGCCTCCCGCGAAAAATTTGGTTTCTGTATCGTACGTTTCACTCCCGCCCAAGTGCCGATCCGGCGAAACATCCGCAAGCTTCTCTGGCTGCGGACCGATTCCATTGGCGACTCGATTCTTGCCTCTTCCATGCTGCCCCACATCGCCGGCGCCTTCGACCAAAGTGAAATTACAGTCGTTTGTCAGGAACATATCGCCGAACTCTACGAGGCGTGCCCCTATGTGAAAAATGTACTTACCGTGCCGACAGAACACAATTGGCAAAATACCGAGCAATATGCGTCGCTCCTGCGGCAGATACAAAAGATCGATCCCGACCTGCTGCTCAACAGCACCTGGGCTACACATGGCATGGCCGACCTGCAAGGGCTTGAGTTCATCCCGACACGGATTGCTTTCCGTAATGCGAACAATGTTTCGTATACCCGATGCATCCGATCCAATGGCCGTTGGGAACCGGAACTGGAGCGTCATCGGGATTTTCTCCGCGGTCTGGGCATCCATGCGGCCCATCTTCAACCTCAGGTCTGGACTACTCCCGAAGACCATGCCTTTGCCGAACGCGTTCTCAGGGAGAACCACTTCGAACCGAAAGAAACCATCGTTCTTTTTGCGGGCAGCCGGACCCCCCATCGCCTGTATCCTCATTATGGAAAGGCACTGCGAGATGTTTGTGCACGATATGATCTTTCGTTGATCGCGCTGGGCTCGGCGGCCGACCGGCAGATCAATCAGCACAATCTGATCGAGGCCGGCGCGCCGGGGATCAATCTGTCCGGCCAGTGTACCCTGCGCCAAAGCGCTGCCCTCCTTCGGCAGGCCCGGCTGGCGGTCGGGGCCGAAACCGGCCTGGCCCACATGGCCTGTGCCGTTGGAACGACCAATGTAATCCTCCTGGGCGGCGGCCATTTCGGCCGATTTATGCCGTATTCCCCGTTGACGACAATCGCCGCTGTGCCGATGTCCTGTTATGGCTGCGACTGGCAGTGCCGTTACGATCACATCCGCTGCGTCACCGACCTGATGCCCGACGTCCTGACGCAGGCTGTAGAACAAACTCTGGTTGCTTCGTCGTCTCATGTCCGGATTTTTATTCCCCAAAAATGTGCTCCTGCGGATTTGTCGGCTATGCAGAGACTGTTGATAAATCTACCCGCAGAAAACCTCCGGTTTATTGAAGTGGCCCAGGATCAAAAAACGCCGATGGTTTCGTATGCTGGGAATACGCTACAGGAGCAGCTTATATGAAAGCGCTGGATCGATGAATAACCAAACAAATCCATATGAAGTGGACGTCAGCATTGTATTGGGCACGAAAGACCGGGCCGCGCTGCTCGATCAAATGCTGACCAGCCTCAAAGAGGCCGTCGGGGCAATACGTTACGAAATGATTGTCATGGAAGGCAATTCCTCCGACAACACCCGGGAGGTTTTGGCCAAACATGGCATCCGGCACATCTATGACGAACGGCAGGTCCTTGGTCCCGGCAGGCACAGTTGGGCGCAAATCTGTAATTTCGGATTTTCCCGGGCCCGCGGCCGATGGGGTATGTACGGCAGCGATGACATTCTCTTTGGCCGTAACTGCCTCGAAAAGGCCGTCCATTCCCTGAAAACCAAAGGAGAGGAAATCGCCGGCGGTCTGTTCTTTTATAAAAATATCAACACCCGTCCCGACTGGGACCGCTTCGGAATCGATTTTACATACGGCCAGAAGCTCTTGATGAATTACGGCATTTTCCGCCTGGACCTCTTCCGGCAGATCGGCGGACTCAGCGAGCAGTATAAATTCTATTGCGCCGACGGCGACATGTGCTATCGGTTTTACAGGACCGGCCGGCAGTTTATTGTCATCCCGGATGCCTTCGTTATCCATAACAACGTCCTGGACTATCACAAGGCCCGGCGTGCCGACATAAGTCATCATGATATTGCACTGTACAAACAACAATGGCGCCACTTTGTCTCCACCGAGCCGACCGATCCCAAACGACTTCTCTGGCATCAGGATTATATCCCGGCGTTCACGATGCCCGCCGGCTTTGCCCGTGTGCCTGCCTCGACCGAATTGTACTGGCATGGGCTCGCATATTTCCAGTATGGCCAATGGACAAAGGCCAAAGAAAAATTCCAACAGGCCCTGGCAGGCGGCTTGGACCACGCCATCGTACAAGGCTTTATCCGTACATGTGAAAATCATGACTTGCCGGCTTGCCCAGTCTGTACATTGCAACCGATCCTGAATACGAAATCGACGCCGCCAAAGCCCCGCTTCCAAACCTCCCTTGACCGGATTCAGGCAAAAGGCCTCTGGCGAGCCGGCCGACCCTTGCGTTTGCATCTGGGCTGCGGCCAATGGCGGTTCGATGGGTATGTCAATATCGACTATCCGCCCGCCGAACACACAACAGTCAAACAGCTTGGGGCCGACCTCCATACGGATATTACTACCCTGAGCTTTCCCCCGCAAACCGTCGATGAAATACGACTCCATCATGTCTTTGAGCACTTCAATCGGGTCACAGCTCTGGCCCTTCTGGTCCGTTGGGCCGACTGGCTCAGGATCGGAGGCCTCCTGCGTATTGAGACGCCCGACCTGATGGGCAGCGCTCGAACGTTGCTTTCCGATGCTTCCTGGCGGACCAAGATGGCCGTCGTTCGGCATCTGGCCGGCGACCAGGCGGCCCGATGGGCCTACCATCTCGATCACTGGTTTGCCGAACGTTTCACCGGTACCCTCGAGAAACTTGGCTTTGGACAAATAGAGACGCAAAACAGCGCCTGGCCTCATGAACCATATCTGTCCAATGTGGAAGTGACGACGATAAAAACGACTCATCGAACGCGGGAGGAACAGTTGCGTATCGCGGATGAACTGCTTTGGGAAAGCGTCGTCTCTCCGAAAGAACGACCCATGTGGGATATCTGGCGAAACCAGCTTAGAGAGATGCTTTCTGTTTCAGCCCAATCGGATTCGGCAAATAACGGAGTGGAAGAACCGATCGCAACAGGATAGGGGCAGGCGATGGAGAAAAGACAAAAAACGACGGTTGCAGGTCTGATTTTCAGCAAGGACCGGGCCATGCAGCTTCAGGCGGCTATCGAATCCTTTCTTCTGTATTGCCGCGATGCTGACAGTCTGTCCCTTTTTGTGCTTTATAAGGTTTCCGGTCCACTGCATCGCCGACAATATGATCGGCTCCGCCAAAAGTATGATAAGATTATTTTTATGGAAGAAACCGATTTTCGGTCTCAGGTCCTGCAAGTCGTCCAACAGGCCGATCATATTCTCTTTCTGGTCGATGACAATCTCTTCGTTCGTCCCTTCTGTTTGCAGGAAATCCTCCAGGCTCTTGCCGGCTGTCCGAACGCCATAGGCTTCTCGCTCCGTCTCGGTACCAACATCCGACATAACTATATGCAGAATCAACCGACTGTTCCGCCGGCTTTTATGCGGGCGAAGGATCGAATTCTATCTTTCGATTGGACGAACGGTCAGCATGATTTCGGTTATCCACTCGAGCTTTCCAGCAGTGTTTATCGCTGTTCTGATCTCCTGGGTCTGCTGCAACAGCTTCCTTTTGAAAATCCTAACCTGCTCGAAGGCCGCCTGGCCGCCAATACACCTTTATTTCGGCGGGCCAGACCGATCCTGCTCTGTTTCGATCAGTCGGTCGCATTCTGTAATCCTATAAACATGGTGCAATCCGTCTGCGGCAACCGTTGCGGGCAGGATCGTCAATACGATGCCGAACAACTGGCCGTGCTATTTGAAAAAGGTCAGGCCATCGATATTGCCCGATATAAAGACTTCACGCCTCAGTCCTGTCACCAGGAAGTACCGCTCCACTTGAGCAGCGCAACTCCTGCATTGGCGAGGGTTTGTCCCCTGATTACCATCGAGATGGTAACGTATAATACTGAAAAGCATATCGGCCGGGCCGTCGAGTCGGTTCTGGCCCAGACTTATGAGAATTTCGAATTGCTCATCGTCGATGACGGCAGCACGGACAATACGGAACACATTGTAAAAGCATTTTCCGATCCTCGAATCCGTTATTTTCGACAGAATCATCAGAATGCCGCTGCCGCCCGTAACCACGCCATCAGTCAGGCGAAAGGAGATGCCATTCTGGTTGTCGATTCGGACGATTGGCTCTCCCGCGACTATCTGGCCGATGTCGTCCAGTTTGCCCGTCTGCATTCGGCGGCCGATTTTCTTTACCCCTCGCGACTTACCCTGGTGGACGGCCACGGTCGAGCCACAGGCACGGAATGGACCTATCCCGACTTTACCGATAGCAGGATCCTCCCCGGACTTCTGCTTCAGCTGGGCAAAAGTCCTATCCCCAATCCCGGCAGCCTCATTCGCCGCCGCCTGTACCAGCGCATCGGCTCTTATGAACACCTGGATACTGTGGAAGACTTTGTATTTCTCTGCCGAAATGCCCTGCAAATTCGCTTCAAGCGAATCGACACCCACGGCCCCTATTACTACCGGACCAGCTCTGCAGGCCTGTCGCATCGGTTTAAAGCCCGCAACGAAATTACCGCCCGTGTCCTCAACGATATGGTTTCCGCATATCCCCCTGAAATGCTTTTTCCTGATCTGAAACAGATTCCCGATTCGGTCCGTCGAATCCAGGCCTATTACGAATTCCTGACGATGACCTTCTACGGCCTGGCACAGACCAATCAGGGACGCTATCCTGAACCGTTCCACCGTCTGGGCGACCGCTATCGAGCACGCCTGGTGGAATCGATTCCCATCAGTCCCGGACCGTGCCGCTCCATCTGGGCCTTGACCGGACCGGAACGAACCCAAAAGATGCTGCGGCAGGGGATCGACTGTCTCAAGACACAAAAACCCGATCAGTCCCTGGTCTATCTGGAAGAAGTGCGCCGGCAGCGCGAGGATCTGCCCGGTCTCCATTACGGCAGGGCCCTGGCCTTTCTGCAACTGGGCCGAACCGATCAGGCCCTGCTGGCCTGCCGGGAGGAAGTAGACAGAAATCCCAATCACACCGAGGCTCGAAACCTCCTGAATCGGTTTCGGGAGGAAGACCTGATGCCTGTGTGGTAAGGTCTATCTAAAGAAAACAAGACAAATAACCGATGATCGGAATAGGAAAACAGAATAGTCCGATAATCAAATCGGAGAAGCATAAAAAAGGGAACGACCATGGGTGAAATCCGACTGCCCGGTCTGGCGACGGGAATCGATACAAGCTCCATCATAGCCCAGCTTATGGAGGTTAACAAGCGTCGCCTCTATATGTATCAGGAAAACCTGAAGAAAACGCAGGAAAAAAAGGACTCCATGGACGAACTGCAAGGCAAGCTTTCCAGCTTCCAGGCCGCCCTCAAGTCTCTGTCGGATTCCAGCCAGCTAAAGTCCTATAAAGCGGCCACCAGCGATTCGGATGTGATTACCGCCACGGCTAATTCCAACGCCTTCGAAGGCAATCACACCGTCGAAATCAATCAACTGGCCACCAGCGAGCGGTGGGTGCATTCGGGATTTTCCAATAACACGACCTATGTCGGCGCCGGCACAATTTTCCTGTCCTATAACAATCAGGAACTTCGCATCCAGACCAATGCCGAGACAACCCTGGACGACTTGGTCGGTCTGATCAACAACGACCAGGACAATCCCGGCGTCAACGCCAGCCTGCTCAAGTATGACGAAGGTTCAGGTAACGCCTATCACCTGGTCCTCGGCGGACAGGACAGCGGGGGAGACTATCAGATCGCCATCAACACCAGCAACACCGAGCTCTGGACAGCCGACAGTACCTTACTCTATGGAGGCGAAAACGCCGCCGTCACCACAAAGCTTGTCGATTTGGACAGCTTCAGCGGCACGATGGAAAGCGGATCGACCGCCGACCGGATCCATATCACCGGAGACCAGCATGATGGAACCCCTGTCGATGTCTATTTTGACGTCACCAGCCATACCACCATCGAAGATATACTCCGGGAAATCGAGACCGCTTTCGACGACACGGTCAAAGCCACCTACAAAGACGGCGCAATCACGATAACCGACACCACCTCCGGTACGAGCAATATGACCATCGCCCTGAGTTTCGTGCCTGGCGTCGGGTCCAGCGCTTCTTTGACTTTGCCGACTTTCAGCCAGTCCACCGCCGGCGGCAGCGAATCGTCCACTTTGACCAGTCTTCTTCCGGCCAACTGGACCCAGAGCCAGGACGCCCAGGACAGCCAGATTCGCATCGACGGCTACCCCGCGGGAAACTGGATCAGCCGCAGCTCCAACACCATCGACGACGTCATATCCGGCGTTACCCTCCACCTGCACGACACCACCGACGGAACCCCCGTCGAGGTCAACCTCACCCGCGATACCGAGGCACTCAAAGAAAAAATCCAGGAAATGGTTACCCAGTACAACACTGTGGTCATGTATATTCAGGAAAAGACCGCTTTCTCCCCTGACGGAAAAACCCGCGGCATCTTCGCCACCGACTACTTTGTTTCGACCATCTGGAGCCAGATCAAGTCACCCTTCAGCGGCACGGTCGCCGGGTTTGACAGCGACGACAGTTTTCTCCATCCCGAAGATATCGGTCTGGATATCGGGGCCGACGGCATGCTCGAACTGGATGAAACCAAGCTGGATGAAGCCATCGTAGACGATTATCTCGGCGTGCTATCGCTCATGGGCGCCCTGAAAACGGGCGATTCCGACAGCACAAAGATTAAATTCTACAGCGCTGCGACCTCGACCGTCGCCGGGAGCTATTATGTCAAGGTGATCATCGACGGCGCCGGGACCATCACCTCGGCCAAGATCTGGTCCGACGGCCAGACCGAAGCCGACGCCCGCGACGCCACCATCGACAACGACAACGATACGATCACCGGCAGCATCGCCCTGACCGGCAGCAACAAATATCTGTACGGCGAGAACAACCTGCAGTTTACCGTGGATACGACCAATGTCGGACAGACCCTGACCGCGACCATCGACGTCAAACAGGGGTTTGCCGGGGCGGTCTATGACATCGTCGAAACCATGCTCAACTCGGTCAACGGATCGGTGCCCGTATCCCAGGATGCCCTGCAGGACACGATCGACAACCACAATGCCCGCATCGAGCGGGAAGAGACGCGCCTGGAAAAGATCGAAGAACGGCTCATCGCCCAGTACGCCCGCCTTGAGCGCAATCTTCAGATGATCAACCAGCAGATGGCCGGACTCAACATGCTCTAATACGGGATGCCGCATTGGGTATTCCGTATGTAGCCTTTGGGATGTGGCCAGTGCGGCTCAAACCCTCCTTGTCAAAGGAGAGTATCTTTGGTATGATTTCACCGGCCCGAGACAGTTGCGGCGGCGGCTTCTTGCGGATTCGAATTGCGCGTCGTTGAAGGTTCGTTTCCTAAGGAGCGGCCGTCCAGTGGCGACATTCGATGCTATCGAAAGCGGAGCGGGACTGTGAGCGACATACCCTTCCCAAGGGAACACCGTTTGCTGTGGGCCGTCCGAATCGAATGGGCGGCAAAAACACAGCACAGACTGATCGTCAGGCCGTTCGTATTTGCCGCCGATGCCAAAGCCGAACGCGTTGTCTGCGGGGCGTACGCCGCCGGACCGACGTTATCCCGCTGGGTGTATGTCGGGTTTCAGGACAACGGCGCGCCATTTGGCTTCCGAAAGGAAAAACAAGCCCACCCTTTCCCATGGCCGCAGGAGGCCGGTCGCGTATCCGAATTAACCGCCGACCTGGTGCAGAGTCTCGAAAAACATTTGTGGGAAAATCGTCCCGTTCGGGAATACAAATTCTTTGATTGGAAAACCTTCAAAAACGAGGCTCGCTTCGACAAAAACGTCGATAACGACCTGCTGGCGCTGCGGCAACTGGTCGAGCTTGTCGCGACGGATCGAAAATACGCCCGCCGCGGACGACGACGCACAGCCCCGGCCGCGGCAGGTGCCCTGAACCGATTGATCGCCCAATACGCCCCGCACCTTTTGGAATGAGCATGAAAAAGGGCAAGGGATACACTGGTCCTCTTTTTCAAATGATCAATCATCAATGATCAAGGGTCAATGTTCAACGTCATCCAATTCGACCGGGACCGGCGTATTGTCCTTGACGTACCAGATGCGGTCGTCCCTGACGATGTAGCCATGGGCGTGCTTTTCGCTGTCCACTCCCACAGGAACCACCACGATCCGTTCCTTTTGGATTTGGGCGAATTTTTCCATCATCTTTTCTTTGCTTTTGGTCATGATTGTACCCTTCCTTCTCATGCATCGTTTATGTGCACATACTATGGATCATTATACCATAGGGAGATCCGAATGGAAAGCATCGGGCGCCATGCCGCTTCCGTATCAATGATAATTTCTGGTTTAGCCACAGAGTTCACAGGGGGCCTCAGAGAAATTTAAGTATTGTCCTCTCTGTGATCTTTGTGATCTCTGTGACGGAAATGAAAACGCCAACGACAGCATGGGTTCGGAAACAAAATCGAATCCATCCTGCGAAATCTCACTCCGTCCAGTACCAGACCGTCACGATGCCCTTCTTGTGATTCTCGGAGTGGGAGATATTGATCAACCGGTCTTTGCCGATCTTCGTGGCGAAGTCACAGGCCTGCTGAAACAGATCTTCCCAACGGATCAACATCCCGCTGAACATTTCGAACGTTACCCGCATGGCATTCCTCCTTACGAAGTTTTATTTCCCGTTTCCGCCCGGCTTATAAAAGCGAAAGAAATCCCCCTTCAGATCGAGCACGGGCGAGCCGTCCATCGCGTCGATCTCTTTAATCTCAATCCCATTGTCCCGGACGGCGACGATGTCGCACTGGCTGATGGCGATCAGGTTGGGGCGGAAGGGCGAATGCGTCGCGAACACGCCGGTCAGCGGATGGGCCGAATCCCCCCTCGGATGCACCTGCAGGATCGCCCGTTTTTCGGGCGTGTCATTCTTGTCGAACCAGTACACCACGATCACATAGTCGTGTGTCTGGAGCCCTTTAAGCCCTGCCTCGTACTGCTTGTCCAGAACAATATACGTCCGCCCGCCCTCACGCTGGATCGTACCGATGGGATACACTTGATATGCCACTCGATCCGAACCGGATTCCCCGCTTTGCCTGGCCATACGACATCCTCCCAGTATACACAACATACTCAGACTGAAAATAAAGAGGAGAGTTTTCATCCCGATCCTTTCTTGTTTTTGAATGAGAAATATCTCTATATCAAATGTATCCTATCTTTATTTTTGTACCATGTATTTAACACTATTTGAAAGTACTGTTGCGTTGAGGAAATACAATGCCTGCTGATTGAGGAAAGATCCACGAATCAGTTTCTTTTGGTGGTAGTCATAGAAATAAACTTTCCCATTTAATGGCCAATCCTGCTTGACAAATACCACCATGTTTCTTGTTGCCGGATCGAATTTCCGCATTTGCATAAAATCCACAGCATAGATTGCAGGAGGCCGAATCACATAGTGATCCATAATAATCCATCGATTGTCGTTTTGTTTTTGTGCACATTCCACTTCCAAACCTGCCGATGGGGATTGGGATTTCGAGATTAGGATAATTGTGCCATCAATATACAACATCTCATCCGGATATTTTGTAAGAGAGCTAAAATACATGGGATTATCCAATGAATCCAGGGAGTATACTCTAATCGGTTCGTAACGCATATCTCCCTGAGGGGGACGACATCGTCCACCTCCCATGCAAAGGTATGATCCCATCGTATCCAGACGGAAAGGTCCTGGGGCAATCAGTTCTTTCCCATTTTTAAACTGGACATGCTTTTGTTTGTTCTGGTCTTCGTATGTTGTCCCAATCTCCCGACCAAAGTCGTTGTAAATCGTATTATGGAAAATCTTTTTGACCAATGGTGGTTTTGTTGCGCTTAAAATCAACACCTCATCGTAAGGCTTCTCTCTGTCACGGATTCCTTTCGTTACCCACAATTCGTCACCATTGCCCTTGACGATGCCTTGAAAGTGAAAATCAGTAAATCCCAATGCATCGATCAATCGTCGCAATCGGGACTCTCCAGAATACAATAAGCCATCACAATATAAATTGGGATACTCCTTCGAGTAACCTTCCATGAGAAAAGCCAGCATGTCATTGGAATTATCGATCTGGACTTGTTGAATCGGTGATGGCGATTGACAGCCGGTCCATAAACATACTACTATCAATAGGATTACATATCCGAAACGCATCTTTGCGAACCTCTTATTCATAGTAACGATGCACCGACAAGATTAATGTATCACAAAATCCCAATAAGCACAATTCTTAACAGGAGGTCAGACATTTGCCCTTTATTATGGATGCCTGATCGTCGAAAAAGTGACAACTACTTTATCATCCACTGGAGGAATCCGAACAAAGCCCCGGCCAGGATCAGCCACGTGGCATTGATTTTGAACCGCATCAGCAGCAGAGCGGGCTGAATCTTAACCCAAAGCGTTGCACTTCAGATTAAAATGCGTCCGATATTGACAGATCAAGTTTTTCAATAATTGTATCAACATCATAGATACAACCAGCCCAGGTGCCGCCGCTGATGTTTTGCATCGCTGCCCAAAGCCGGGTATCGTCGGGCAGATTCGCTCCATGCTTCAGGTTGGGATGTAAGGGTCGTGCATCGAGAATTTTCGATGATTTATCCGGGGAGTAACGTTCATCCCCTTCCCCGATAAACTGAATGCTTCCGGTCAATTCTTTCTGATCAATAATGATCTCAATTAAATCCCCGTCACGGAGTTTACCGATAGGACCGCCAGCGAGAGCCTCTGGTCCGACATGCCCGATACAGGCGCCGGTGGATACTCCGGAGAAACGGGCATCCGTAATCACCGATACGTGCTTTCCCCAGGGGATATATTTCAGCGCGGAAGTGAGTTGATAAGTCTCTTCCATACCGGTGCCAATCGGGCCGCCGCCAATCAAAATGATGATGTCTCCGGATTGAATCGGTGGATCGCTTTGCCCTTTGATGGCCTTAATGGCGTCCTTTTCAGATACAAAAACACGTGTCCGGGAGGTATGCCTGTATACTCCGTCTTCGTCAATCACACTAGGATCGATGGAAGTCGCTTTGATTACAGAACCTTGTGGTGCGATATTGCCTGTAGGGAATACCATAGTACTGGTCAGTTTATTTTTTTTGGCTATGTCCACATTCATAATGACAACATCAGGTTCAATATTATCCAGCTCTTTTAACCTGGCCCTTGAAGCGTTACGCCGTTCACTCTGCTGCCACCAGTTCAGATTATCGTCAAGAGTTTTTCCGGTCGCAGTCAGGACCTTTGTATTCAACAAACCCATATCCCGAAGGTGCAGCATTACTTCGGGCACACCGCCGGCGGCGAAAACCTGAACCGTGGGGAAATTTTTAGGTCCGTTGGGCAATGCATCGACCAGGCGCGGTACCAGTTTGTTGATCCGGATCCAGTCCTCCAGCCTGGGCAGTCTCAGCCCGGCTGCATGTGCGATAGCTGGAATATGAAGTAACATATTGGTGGATCCGCCAAACGCCGCAAAAACAAATATGGCATTTTCCAGGGCTTCCTGCGTCACGATTTTTCGGAGAGGAATATGATTTCTGGAAAGATTCAACAGAGCCAGCGCAGACCGGCGTGCTGTGTCGATCCAGATTTCTTCCCCTGACGGAGCCAGTGCGCTATGGGGTAAGGCCATGCCGAATGCCTCCGCAACCACCTGGGAGGATGCGGCCGTACCGAGGAAATGACATCCGCCTCCTGCGGATCCGCAGCTTCGGCATCCCATCTCAGCCGCATAGTCCAGGTCAATCAATTGATGAGCAAAACGGGCTCCCAGGGATTGTATTTTGGCTGTGTCTTCCGCTTCTTTTGTCGGCAGCATGGCACCGCCCGGAACAATAATTCCGGGCAGGTCGCCGGTACCTGCCAGAGCCATCATCATCGCGGGAAGACCTTTGTCACAGGTGGCTATTCCCATAACGCCTTTTCTCCGGGGTAAGGAACGAATCAGCCTGCGCATCACAATAGCTGTATCATTCCGGTAGGGGAGGCTGTCATACATACCTTCCGTCCCCTGAGTGCGGCCGTCACACGGATCACTGCAGAAACCGGCAAAGGGAAGTACCCCATGTTGCGTAAGAGTCATGGCTGCCTCTTTGACCAGCAGACCGATCTCCCAATGGCCCGTATGGTACCCCAGTGCAACGGGATGTCCGTCATCCGCACGCCACCCGCCCAACGTACTGAGAATTAGATACGGGTCGAGATTGGTATCTTCGGGATTCCATCCCATACCCGCATTCTGAGTCATACCGAAAAGGTCGCCGCTGGGTACATTTCTAAGCATCTCTTCCGTAAACGGCAGCTTTCCCTGGGGGCTTTCACCCCTGGTCCGCATAGTTCGGACAGGCTGGTCATTTCCAACGATCTCTTCAAATGTTGCAGATTCGGTCTTGGCCATGAGTCATTCCTGATTCGTAAAGATTAGACGTCCCTTTGTGTCCATTCGCCGTCAATCAACCTCCACATGGATCCGGTCGGATTCTTGTCCTGAAGTTCGATTGGCAGCCTGTTGGGGCGTACATTGTCATAACAATAAAGAGCCGCAAAACGAAGCATGGATGCAGGCAGTCCCACGGCGGTAAATCCGGGATGTCCGGTGGCCGGGTAGGGACCGCCGTGATTCATGGAAGAGACAACGGCGACTCCGGTCGGCACCTTGTCATTCAACAGGCGCCCGACCTTTGGACGCAACTCGGGTTCGAGTATCGTATAGTCCGTGTCATCTTTCCCCTGTGTATGGGAATAAATGCAACCGGTCAGATTCCCTTCCATAACGGATGCTACCTCTTTCATTTGCCGGAAATCGTCGGCAACCACAATCAAACTGGCTGTTCCGAATGCTTCGGTCTGAAGGGCAAGGGGGTTACTGATAAATGTCTTACCATCCACTCGCAATAGGGTGTTGGCAAACCGATACCCTTCATCTTCCACTGTATTCCCGCCCGCGATTACTTCCGCCCCGGCAGATTTCAAAATTTCAACCGCAGCCCCAATGCCATCCGGTCCCTGCGGAGAGAGCAGAACGCCGGGCCGATTGTTATCAAAGATCTCGGCCAGTGTTCTGATAAATTGTTCGGTCAGATCGCTTTTTTGCAAAATCATTAATCCGGGATTCGTACAGAACTGCCCCGCTCCCAACGCACACGATCCAAATAACTCCGTAGCAATTTCATCGAAACGTTCTTCAACGGCTCTGGGGAGGATAAACACAGGATTCACGCTGGACATCTCAAGATAGATCGGTTTGCCGGCTTTGTCCGCAGCGGCTTTAAGCTTTAATCCGGCCGTTTTGCTGCCTGTGAAAGCGGAGGCCCCAATATCCGGATGGGAGACCAGTTGCAAACCTAACTCAGGAGGTGTTCGGTAAAGCATCTGAACCGTTGCAGGGGGAAGCCCTGTTTCTACCACGGCATCAAATGCAAGACGGGCAAAAACAAGGGTTGTTCCGGGATGGCCGGTATTGGCTTTGGCAATCACCGGATTTCCGGCGGCCACGGCCGCCGCAAAGTCGCCACCCGCAATCGAATTAAATGCGAAAGGAAAGTTATTGGGACCGAATACCGCAACCGGTCCGTCGAGCGGTCCCATTTTACTTCGGATGTTGATTGGAGAATCGATGGTCGCATGGCACCAGTTTAATTCTCTTGCAGCTTTCGCGGCCTTTCGAAGCTGATCCGTTGTACGGGGAAGTTCCCCGTTTCTCAGTCTCGGCTCTTTAGGTAAAGCTGTTTCAAGATTCGCAATAACGACGAGCTCATCTGCATTGGCATCGATTCTGTCCGCGAATGATTCCAAAAATAGTGCGAAATTTTCCCTGGGGATGTTTCTCAATTCAACGGCGGCTTTTTTACCTGCTTCGATCGCTTCAACAACTTCATTCGTACCCGAGACGGGATAGATTTCGGGAAGCTTCTGTTTTTTGGCAGGATCGACTGCATTAAAATGATCTACAGGATTTTGAGATTCCCGCCATTTTCCTGCAATCAATACCTTTTGGAAATTCATTTTCTTCTCCTGAATCCGATTCAAATCAAAAAGACCTTTTTTATGGTTCTACCCGATTCTCAAGAGCAAGTTTGTCAATGGTGATGGTGACCTTGTCGCCAACCGTCAGTGAAAAGGCTTCATCCGGAATAATACCGGTTCCTGTAAGCAAAAAAACTCCGCATGGAAAAGTCATTTCCACGGTCAGGTATGACGCCAGTTCTTCAAAAGAGCGTTTGATCCGGGATGTGCTCGTATCTCCCCTAAAAATGATTTTTCCTTCTCGCTCGATCACCAGTTGAATAGCGAGATTTCGCATCTGCTCCGCTTTCGTCATACAGATTCCAGGACCCAGCGCACAGGATCCGTCGTACATTTTCGCCTGCGGAAGATAGAGCGGATTCTCCGCCTCGATATTCCGGGAAGATACATCGTTTCCCGCACAGTATCCGAGAATTTCGCCGAAGCTGTTGATCAGAAGAGCCAATTCCGGCTCCGGCACATTCCAGTGACTGTCCTTTCGGATCCGGATCGCGGAATGTGTTCCTCGGACTCTCCAGCCGACAGCCTTGAAAAAAAGTTCGGGGCGTTTGGCCTCATAGACCCTGTCATAGATGTTTTTAATATCCGTCTCTGCTTCCCTTGCGTCCCGGCTCCGAGAATAGGTGACGCCGCAGGCCCAGACTTCCTGATATTTTTCAATAGGAGCAAGCGGATTACCGGCGGCTTGCTCATCGGTTCGCAGGGAATTCAGATAGGAGAGAACCTCACAGGGATGCAAACAGCAAAGCTGTTTGAAGTCAAACTCAGGCGAGAGCAGATATCCCTCCAGTGCCCAGCGTTCGGTTTCCTCCGATTGATGCCTGGTTAAGATCATTATCATTACCCCTTACCATCTCATTCATTGTATCTATAATGCAATCAAACCAATAATCCAGACGATTGTACAGGCAAAAATACCCATGCAGATGGTGCCCGTCGTCATAAGCTTATAACCTGTCTTCACATCCATGCCGCTCATCTGGGTGACGACCCAGAAAAAACTGTCATTCGCATGAGAGGCAACCATGGATCCTGCACCAATGGCCAGAACGGAAAGGGCTCGACCGAGGGATGAATCCAATCCCATGGAAGAAAGCATGGGAACAAGAATTGGGGCGGTCGTAATGATCGCCACGGTAGAAGATCCCTGCGCCGCCCGGATCGCTGCCGCAATAAGAAAAGGCAGCCATAATCCTATCGACATCGACGACATCTCCTTTCCAATACTATCGGCGATCCCGGAATTCTGAAGCACCTTGCCGAATGCCCCTCCGGCGCCGGTAATCATAATAATCATGGCTGCGGCAAGCATCCCTTCTCCGACCCAGCCGGACGATGAGAGTAACTTTGTATCGAACTTTCGGGGAAGTGTGACGGCGATGAGAATACCGATCAACAGGGCGATCAAAGGTGTGCCGATAAAGCGGATGACCTGATAGAAGCGGTTCTGACCCATGGGATGGCTAGGATAATCCGCTATGGATTTCAAAACGATCAGTACAATCGGGGCGAGAATCGGAAGGAAGGCATGAAAGGCCGAGGGAGCCGCTTCCAGGCGAGCCGTGAATTCCTTTTCCGTCAGTTCCGGATTCGGATCGATCGGAACACGTCCTGCCACTTTAGCCGCCCAGAACCAGCAGAAAAACAGGGTCAGCATACTCACCGGGATGCCGATTAAAATCACCAATCCGAGATCCGCTTCCAGAATGCCGGAGGCTGCAATCGGGCCGGGAGTCGGAGGGACAAGGGTGTGGGATACCATAAGTCCCAGGGCCAGTGCGATGGCCGTTGTCGCCAGAGAAAGTCCCGCACGCTTTGTCAGCGTCTTGTTCAAAGGGGACAGAATCACGAAACCGGAATCAGCGAACACCGGAATGGAGACAATATACCCGATCAGCGTCATGGCAGGAATCACATTCTTTTTGCCGATGGTGTGCAAAATGCGTTCGGCCAGCGCATAAGCGCCTCCCGATTTTTCCAGAAATGTGCCAATGATGGCCCCTGCGATAATCACGATACCGATTTTTCCGATCGTTCCTCCAAAACCCTGTTCAATGGAGGAGACGATTTCATGCAAAGGCATGCCGGAACAGATTCCAAAAAACAGCGCTGCGACGAGTAAAGCGAGAAAGGCATGGAGATTGAACCGGGTTGTGGAAATCACAATAAAAAAAATGCTCAACAAAAGAAGTACAATAATCAGCATGACCTAGACTCCATTTTGTCAAAGTACTATTCTAACCTGACCCAGTCGATCGAGCCCCCGCAACAAAGATCTCTGCATATCTCATACACAATGGCAGAATGGTTCTGTACGATAACCTCTCTGGCGATATTCAAAAAAGTCAAAATCCGCAGGTCTCGACGCGCCGGACAAATCCTGAGAGGCCATACCGATGAATGCATCGGTGAAATTTGGTTGATAGCCTCAGCAGGGACAGATCACTCACGGCACTTTCGTCGCTTTCTTGTTTAAGCCAATTCACGTGATGCAGGTTGGCCATCGGGGCCCTGGAAAAACCAGCGTCCCGTCTGGGCGTGCCAGAGCAGGGTATGGCCCCATACCTTGACGTCATTCTCCTCG
>JAFGGE010000235.1 GCA_016930745.1 Sedimentisphaerales bacterium | reverse complement strand
GTATCCGGACGAACAGGACATGCAGATCGGTAAACCATTTTCACGATGTATTGTACTTTGCTGCCGGTTTTCCTGCAATAGCCTACGCTTCTTTCCGCCTCCGGCAGATTCTTGTGCGAATCCTACAATGGAGCCTTGTCATATGGCCTGTGGCTCGAATAGAATAGCATAAGTGAAAGTGCGAGAGAGGGAATTCAGGATGTTATTACAAAGAACTCTTTTGGGCGTGAACCTGATCGGATGGATCCTGGCGGGTCTGCATGCCGGCGACTGTCGGGCGGCAGCGGAAATTCCTGCTTTTTGTTGGGATTCCGTTGGGGTACGCCGAAGTCCCTGGATGTTCTGCACCGAAAAGGATACCGCAAAGGCTCGAGAG
This sequence comes from Sedimentisphaerales bacterium, assembly GCA_016930745.1. GTDB lineage: Bacteria > Planctomycetota > Phycisphaerae > Sedimentisphaerales > Anaerohalosphaeraceae > JAFGGE01. Next base: position 3,770 of record JAFGGE010000235.1, on the reverse strand, counting down.
CGGATCCGTCGCCAGGAGTATAAACAGACTGTAGCGAGTCTTGATGAGGAGGCGGATGAGGGGCAGAAGATCCAATTGACCTCGATGGACGTCGAGTGGTGGCAGCAGGCCAAGGATAAGAACTGGTCGGATATTTATCCGATCATTTATCAAAAGACTTGTCTGGAGCCGTTAGGGATGGCCCGTCCGGCCTATTATGCGGCGATGCGCTATTTGCTCGGCGAACGGTCTGAGGATCTCGATGCGGCCAAACGGATCCTTCTTCATCTGAGCGATTACAGTTTTGAGTTCGAGCACTATGATGTCGGCATGAATTATGCCCTATGGGGGCATCTTGTCCTGAACGCCTATGATCTTTGTTCGGGTCATATGAGCGATGCCGAGCGTACACGGCTGGACGCCTTCTTTACCCGATTGGGCAGGGCGGTGATGAAAAATGATTCGTATTGGATCGAACATAACATCGGCGGCGGAATTAACAATCATCTGGCGTGGCACAAGATGATGCTTGGCTGCCTGGGCGTTTTCTATCAACACGATGAGCTGGTTGATTATGCGTTGCGGGGGCCACGCGGATTGATTTCGCTTCTGGACGAGGGGCTGGTGGATGACGGCTTGTGGTGCGAGAGCAGCCTGACCTATCACTTTACGGCGATTGTGCCGATGGTCTATCTTGCCGAGGCGTTGCGCAATGCCGGCCATGAGGAGGATCTCTACACGATAGTGACGCCTTCGGGACGTCGTCTCCGGCAGGCGTATGATGCGATGTTCGGGGTGCTTTTTCCCGATGGCACGATCCCGCCGATCGGGGATGCCTACGGGCGGAAAATGAAACTTGGGGAGGAATTCACATATTGGTATGCCTGCCGGGCCTATAACGATCCTTGCTATGGATGGCTTCAGGACAGGAGCGAGCGCAAAAGGCCTGAGCTGTTATTTCTCGGCGCCGATCTGTCAAGACTCCAGGCGCCTCCGGTGAGCAGCCGAGTATACGCAGCGCATGGATACGCCTTCCTGCGAGACCGGCAGGACGCCGGATACTGGGATAGTGACGGATGGTGCGCTTTTGTGACCTTCGACAGGAGCGGCGTACACTGCCATCAGGACAAGTTGTCGCTGATGTTGTTTGGAGGCGGCAGGCTGCTGATCGCCGACGTGGAGGCCAGGGCGACTGTGCCCCATGCTTTTTCCTCTCAGGTGCAGCGGGAATTAAACCGCGGCGGGCTCAGCCAGAACACGGTGATGATCGATTATCGCGACCAGAGCGGAATCGATCAGAAGCTATCGCTGTTGGAGTACCGCGACGAACCCGAAGAGAAGCTCGTGACCGTAGCCGATGAAAAAGGCCTTTTGTACGAAGGCGTACGGCAGTCCCGGACGGTTTGTGTCCGGCAGGAATATGTTCTGGACGTCTTTCAGATCGTCGCGGGAGCACAAAAGGATATGGCTTGGATCATCCATACCAGTGTCGAGCCTGCGTCGCAGTGGTGCTCGGTAGAACTGTCGCCGACAAAGATCGAGATACCGGGCGCTGGTTCCTGGCTGAAGGATTTTCGTGTCGGGACCGCGGATGGGGATCTTCGGATGGGATGGTCGAACGAGGGTGAGCAATTCGGGATGACGATGGCGGCCGAGCCGGGGACGAAGGTTATCACGTGCGGATATCCTTTGAGCGATGAGCCGGACTGCCTGACCCTGCCGATGGTCATCGTTGAAAGGCATAAGGAAAGTACGATCTACGCTGTTGTATATCAGGTAAGCAGGGACGAATTACCGCCAATCCGCATAAAACAGCGAGATGATAAGAAGGGGCGATTGATCTATGAAGTCGCCGGGCCGTGGGGGCGGCAATGTCATCCTATAAAAAAACTGCGATGAAAACAGGAAAGAAAGATCTGTTGAGTATCGAGCGGGAAAGTATCGAAGAGATCCGAATGACAATGAGGAATTACCGGCTGTTCTGTTGAGGGGAAAGTCATGAAATACTGTATGGTGCCCGTCGTTCTATGGATGTTGTGTCTGGCTGTTTGTTCGGGGGACGAATCGGCGTTTCGCGAGATTCCCATGGAAGAGGTCCAGGCCGCTTTCCAGAAGTCAGTCTCGATCCATCCGCGTCTTTTTGCGTCCGACAAAGAGATCGCTGCGATACGGAAAACAATACAATCCCAACCGGATCTACAGGCCTACTACCGGGCCCTGCTTTCCAAGGCGGACGGTCTATTGGATGCTCCGCCGGTACAACGAATCAAAACAGGGCGACGCCTCCTGAGCGTCTCGCGCGAATGTCTGGATCGGGTGATGCATCTCAGTATGGCGTTTCGGTTGACCGGGAAACAGACCTATTTTCAACGGGCCGAGAAAGAAATCCTGGCGGCTGCGATGTTTTCGGACTGGAATCCCAGCCATTTTTTGGATGTGGCGGAAATGACAGCCGCCCTGGCCATCGGCTACGACTGGCTCTACAAGGATCTGTCCGATTCCAGTCGTCAGACGATCCGACGGGCTATTCTGGAAAAAGGGCTTACCCCTTCCTTACAACAGACGGACTGGGTGCGGGGACGCAACAACTGGAATCAGGTATGCAATGGAGGCATAACGCTGGGCGCCCTGGCCATCATGGAAGAGGAGCCGGAATTAGCCCGGCGGCTGGTCCATCGGGCGGTCAATGGAGTCCAGGTTGTCATGAAAGAGTATGAACCGGATGGTGCCTACCCGGAAGGGCCGGGCTATTGGGTGTATGGAACCAGCTACAATGTGATCCTGTTGGCGGCGCTGGAGTCTGTCCTGGGTACGGATTTTGGTCTTTCCAAGGCCCCTGGTTTTGCCCGCAGTGCAGGGTATTATCTGCATGTGACCGGACCGACCGGCTGGTATTTCAATTATCCGGACAGCGGCTCACGCGGCGGGTTTCTGCCGACGGTATTTTGGTTTGCACAGAAGTACGATCAGCCGTCGCTGGCCTGGCATCAATCCCAACTTTGGAAACAGACTTCGGCCCAAAATCCCTCGGCTTTGGTACAGGATCGGTTTTCTCTGCTGGTCCTGCTCTGGTATGACGGCAAACAGGAAATCCCCAGGGAACTCTGTTGGATGGGGCGGGGCAGCAATCCGGTCGCCATGTTCCGCAGTTCCTGGACCGATCCGGATGCCGTGTATCTGGCGATCAAAGGCGGTTCGCCGGGCGTTTCGCATGGTCATATGGATGTGGGCTCGTTCGTGCTCGATGCTCAGGGAGTACGATGGGCTGCGGATCTGGGGCCGGAGAATTATCACAAGATCGAATCACTGGGCATGAACCTTTGGGATGGCAGCCCGGATGGGCAGCGATGGACGATTTTTCGCTACAACAATCTTTCCCACAACACCCTGGTCGTAAACGGACAGCATCAGAAAGTCAATGGCAAGGCGCCCCTTATCCGGTATTCGGATAAAGAGGCGTTTCCCCATGTGGTGATTGATCTGTCGGACGTGTATACCGGACAACTGGCGGAGGCCTTTCGCGGGGCAGGGCTGCTGCCCTCGGGCCAGGTTGTCATACAGGATGAGTTTAAGGCAACCGATCAACCGGCCATAGTGCGCTGGGCCATGGTGACGCCGGCCGAAGTTTCCATAGAAAGCAATAATAGTGCTGTACTGAAAAAGGCAGGCAAAATAATGCGTATGACCGTATTTACGGAGGGACCGATTCAATTGAAGACATATTCCACCGAACCGAAGGCCGATTTTGATGCGGCCAATCCGGATACCCGTCTGATCGGTTTTGAAGTGTC
>JAFGGE010000023.1 GCA_016930745.1 Sedimentisphaerales bacterium | reverse complement strand
TATTCATAACAGACTCCATAAAATTAGTTTACGAAGTCATTATCGGATACACTAAATACGAATATTTAATTTTTACAGAGCACTAGGGAGTCGGGTGAAAAGGGATTTCCCCAAATTCTCGTCAACAATGGCGTAGACAGTGGTTGTTTGTGCTTTACAAAAGTAATTGGATCGTTTTGGAGGTGAGAAAATGAGAAGCAAACTGATTATCTTTTCTGTATTAGGCTGCCTGGTCGCCGTAGCCGCGGCAGCCCCCACTCAAGTGGCGGATGTGCAGGGGATTTTCTCTGTCGTCGCCACACCGAACCAGACGGGAATCGCGTCGTGGACGCATTCCAATCCTTTCGATTTGATCGGGGATTATGATGCCATGCTGGCCGGCGGCGGCATCCTTGGCGCGAGTCTGCAACTGGCTTTTGCCGAGCCGTTGTGGGAGGTACTCGAGTGCAACAATGACCTGGTCGTGACCGTCACAGACAAGTACGGAGATGATCACTCCGAATCGTTCTCGGTCGATGTGCTTGGATTTGGGTCGATCGCTCTGCAACCTGATTGGCTGGATGGCGTACCTGTGGCGGCAACGCTGGAATTCGCCAATAACGGTTTGTTGCGGGAAATCCTAGATTGTTATACCGACACCGTCTTTGTGACCTCAGCGCTGGTGGTGTGCTATGACGATTCCCGCCTTCCTCCGTCGACCGTTCCGGCGCCCGGCGCGCTGCTGCTGGGCGGTATGGGTGTGAGCCTGGTAAGCTGGATGCGGCGCAAAAGCATTCTGTAATTTTAACTCCATGTGCGATATATGCCAAGCCATGGGTCGAAACACCCATGGCTTTTTGTATGGTTTCCTGCCGCCATAGGCCACATCGAATCCTTCTTTTTATCGGGCCGGGATGTAGGGAGTGCAATGATATTACGGATTATACGGAGCCTTGCGGCCGTAAGACGAAAAAAATACCGATTTCCGCTTTACCGATTCGGTCCGGCCTTCGATTCGATCCGTTCTTCTGATATAATACAGATAATGATTCGTGGGATGGGCCCTATGCGCCCGGTTGCAGTGTAATCCAAAGAAATTTGTTGAGGAGAAAGTGATGAGATATTACCCGATATGTGCCGTCGTGCTGAGCCTTCTTGCGCTGCCCGTGCAGGCCATGGTCGCTTGTCCGGATGTGGAGAATTACAGCTTCGAGCTTCCGGGCACAGGTAAAATGAATAACTGGGAAAATGTGCCCGGCTGGAGCAGCGACACGGTAGCTGTCGATTCCGGCGTGGAATCGGATTGGCCCGGCTCCACAGACGGCGTCTGGGCGGGTTATTTGTACAACAACGATCCTTCGGTCTGGCAGTTGACCTACATTTCAATTGAAGCCGATAAGCTGTACAAACTCTCGCTGGATGCGCGCAACAACTGGTCCCAGGCGGGTGCAGCCGACCTGATGGTGTCGTTGTACTATGACAATGCCGGCGCGCGAACCACCGTGGCTTCGCAGACCTTTCACCTGGCCGGCGAGTGGGAGCCGTTGAGCGTTTCGTTCCTGTCGAACGATGCGGCGGAATCCCTGGGGAATCGACTGGGCATCGAACTGCAGAATGTAACCGCGCCGGATTCGGGCGGATCATGGCTGGGCATCGATACGGTCTGTATCGCCACCGTCCCGGAACCGATGACTGTAGCATTGCTGGGGCTGGGTTCGCTGTTTTTGCGGCGACGCAAATAGGCCTGTCCCCTTCTTCTTGTAATGGTCTTAAAAAAGACATCCTCGCAAAGGATGTCTTTTTTTATTTCTCTGTATAGTTTCAGGATACGACCATGGCGAAGAACCGGCGTATTTCTCGCCTTTTCTCCAACTCGCACAAGATCGAACATCGGGCGTAGTAACAATAGATCGGCCGGGAAAATACGTTTTCTCCCCTCCGGGAAGGGGTTTGCTTTCGGGCGCCCCTTCCTTTTTTATAAAAGGGAGCGTTTTCTGCACGCCTCAGGAAAAGTCATTTGAATCCTGCTGCATCCTCCTGTATAATGAATCTGCACCCTGGGCGGAAGGAAACGAAGGGATCTGTTTTGACCGACAAGAGGGTACCAGCCATGCCGCACGAACGAGTGATCTATACCGGCAGATGGTTCTGTGGTAGTATGCGGTATATTCTGCGCGATCTGGCCCGCAGTATCGCTTTCGGATTGCTGATTCTGCTCAGCTTCGTCTTTTTGATCGGAATTCCCTGGGCGATCTTTACCGCATCGCAGGCCGGCGCAGGCGTGGAAATAGCCGGGGCGACAGAAGGCTCCTATGGCGGGGCCGGTTTGGGACTGCTCTTTCTGGGTTTTCCCCTGTGCGTCTTCTGCTGGTGGGCGGCCCTGGAGGTGGCCGACGACCGTCACTGGGACTACCCGGAAATCCCGACGATCTGGGATGAGTATGAGGCCCGATGGATTCGAAGTACGGTGGCCTTCGCCCAATATCTCGAATCGCGGGGCGAACAGATCCAGGTCTCGCTGGTTCGGCATGACGATCCCCAGGCGGTCGCCCATACGATGATTGAACATCTCGACGAGCGGACAATCCAGCTTTACCTGTCGCTGCTGTCGGCGATGCACTCGGAAATCGCCATCGCTTCGGCCCGCAAGACCGCCGCGAGGGTTCTGGAAAAACCGAAGCAATAGTCGGTCTACTTGGACAGCTTGACGGGTCGGCCTTCGGCGTCGGTGAAATTGCCCATGACCAGCATGATGATGTCAATAATCACCCAGATGCCGCATACGCCGGCCGTCAGCAGGAACAGAATCCCCGATCCGACCTTGCCTACATAAAAGCGGTGAATGCCCAGCGGTCCCAGCAGCAAAAGCAATAAAAGGCACGCGATGCCGCTCTTGTCCGAGATCTGTCCGTTACTCATCCTGGCTCCTTTCCAAACTCTGTTTGTCTCTTCATTTTGCCCATACAATGAACAAACGAATACGCCTTGTCAAATAAAATGTTCGGTATCGTTTTTTTCTTTGTGTTTTCCGGTCGCCGGCCCGGCCCAGACTATAATCGCAGAGCAGGCGAATCGGTGACAGAAATCGTCCTGCCGGGGGCCATGCCCGCGCCGGCGCGGGCAGGAGTTGGATCGCAAAGAAACGGCGCGGGCTTTTCGCCTGTGATTCATGGCCTGGAATTTGTGCCGTTTCAACAGCATAGAACGATCCCTTCTCCGGATCGCCCTATTTTTATTTGCGTTTTCGCAGAAGAACTGTGCCTAAAGCAACTAACAAAACGGCCGACGGCTCTGGAATGAAATGAATATTCGAATGAGTCGCCGGATCGGGAAGCCCCCAGTAGGTAACCTCAGTTCCTTCGAGGTTGGTTCCTGTCAGTTTACTGACCCAGAAACCATGTTCAGGATCTTCGAAGTAAACCCAATCTCCCTGTTCGGTGAATGTAAAATCATGGCCGTACATATTTATCGTAGCGGTAGGAGCAATAAAGTTTTCCCATAACAGGCCGGGAACAATTTCACCGCCATACACATTCAGAACCGCGTTATCTTCCAGAAAAAATCCGAAACTCAGGCTGCCCTCATATAGGTTGACTATACTAAAATCGCGGGCACAGAAGAAGGTAAATACTTCTCCTCCATACAGATTGAGCGTGCCGGCATCATGCAAGGTAAACGCACAGTACTCCAGACTGAAAAAGCGAGCTTCGTCAAACAGATTGACGACACTCGTATCCCACAAATCAACGTGGGAAAGGCAGATTTCATCATCCATAATTTGCGCATCGTCATACACATTAACAATGCTGCTGTCGTACGTCTCAAAACTACAGGCAAAGCCATAGAAATCAACTACCGTAGGATTACCAACACTCCAGACCGTCACGGTATCGTAACTCTGGCTTTTCTGTATGGTGTGATCGGAAGTGATCTTGATATCTTCCAGGATTGCATAGGAAACGGAGAGAAAGAAATCTATCATGAGCATTACAAGAATTGTCTGCTTGTGACCCCGCATACCCGAACCTCCATTTCGTATAGAACGAACCCTATATGGTGGAAATTGTATCAAGCCAGGATGAAATTGTCAAGGCAATTTTATCCGTTTCTATAAGACCATACCGGATCATCCACAATCGTCCTGTGAAGCAAAAAACAAGTAGACTTTTCCTGACTTCGCCACTATCATACGTCAATGATCTAAATGAAAACCATGGAAAAACCCTATTTCAGGAGGGTCCGGAATGGACAGACGCAATTTTATCGCGGCCTCATCGTTGGCCGCCGGCGGACTCATGGCCTCTGGCGCCCTGGCCGCCGACAAGGCCTCGTACGGCAACAAACAGTTTCTGGAACAACGCTTCTACCAGGTTTCCAGCGAGGCCCAGCAGAAGCGACTGGGCGCTTTCCTGCGCGATGTGGCGATCCCGGCCATGAACCGGATCGGCATTAAGCCCATCGGGGCCTTCGTCCCGCTGGAGGACGCCAGCGACCTGACGATTACTCTGCTCATGCCGCACCCATCGCTGGAATCGGTGGTCACCTGTACGAGCAGGCTGCTGGCCGACGAGCTGTTTATGCGGGACGGCAAGGCGTTTTTGGAACTATCGTCCAAGGACAAAGGCTATGAGCGGGTCGAAAGCTCGCTGCTGCTGTCGTTCGACGCCGTGCCGAAGGTGGAAGCGCCCAAGCGCATCCCGGAGCGGGTCTTCCAGCTTCGCTGCTACGAGAGCCACAGTGTCCTTACCGGCCAGAAGAAAATCGAAATGTTCAACACCGGCGGGGAGATCGATATCTTCCGCCGCACCGGCCTGGCCCCGATCTTTTTCGGCGAGATGATCATTGGCAAGAACGTGCCGAACCTGACCTATATGGTGGGCTTTGAAAATCTGGAGGCCCAGAAAGAAGGCTGGAAGAAATTCATTGCCGACCCGGCCTGGAAGTCGCTGAGTAACGATCCCCAATATGCCGATACCGTTTCCAAAATCCACAACATCCTGCTGCGGCCCCTGCCGTATTCCCAGATTTAAATTTTTCCCGACGACGCACCGGCGGCAAGGTCTTCCCAAAGGCCTTGCCGCTTTTTTATCGGGCCTATATGCCTCCCATAAAAAAGACCGTCTATCCGCCCGGCGCTTCGCTCCCGTATTTTGTAGATTTTAATAGAACCCAGTCGTATCGGTCGATAGGTTGAATGATTCTGCACAAGGAGCGTAGTATGCGTAGAGCAGTATTCATGATTGTGTTATGTGCGCTAGCCGTCAGTTTGTGCGGGTGCCAGACGGTGGACGGAGTGGGACAGGCCGTGCAGGGGATCGGAAGGGATATCTGCTGGCTCAGCAAACAGCGTATGTCGTTTTACAGTGCGGAAGAAGATCCCCTGTATTACAGCGAGATCGGCGGCCGCCGGGTCTACTACCGAAAGGTCGACGGCGAATACGTCACCGTGGCCATGCAATAAACGGCATATATAGGCCCGACAACGTTGCCGATGAGTGCCGCATACGGACGGCTATAGAGTGCTTGGGAGGGGTAACGCGACGGTAAACGTCGTACCTTTGCCGGCTTCGGTTTCGATCGCAATCGTCCCGCTGTGCTGATCGATGACCTGCTTGGCGATGGCCATTCCCAGTCCTGTTCCGAACTTGTTCTTGTCCGATTCAAACGGCGTGAATATCTTCGCCTTCATTGCCTCGGAAATTCCCGGACCGTTGTCCGACACGCTCAGCCGCAATGTCCGGTCCTCGAGATGGAACCAGGTGGAAACACGGACCTTTCCTCCCTTTTCCTGCACCGCATCGATCGCATTGACAATCAGATTCAGCGCCATCTCATGAATCCGTTCCCCGTCCAGCCGGGCGGTAGGGATTTTCTTGCCTGTCTGAAGCGACAGCTTGACTTTGCATTTCTGCAATTGAGAGCGAAGCTGCGACTGAAGGGTCTCGACGGCGCCCTGAATGACCCGGTTGAAATCACAGTCTTCCAGCTCCAATCGCCGCTCTTTACTGTAATCCAGCATGTCCAGAACCAGACGCTTCATCCGATCCACGTTGGGTTTGAGGATCTGCCAACTGCATTTGACCCGGTCGATCTGGTTGGTCTGCAGACCGTAATCCACCACCTCAGCCGCTCCTCCGATCATCTGCAGGACGTTTTTCACCGAGTGCGACAGCTTCAGACTGGCCTTGCCCGCCATGGCCAGACGCTCCATCTCCCGGGCGTTTTGCCGCCAGGCAAGGGCCGAAATCCGTAGCCCGATCAGCCTGGCCGTCATGCCCATCTGTTCCGTCCATTCCTCGTCCCAGTCCATTTCCTGAACGCTGTCCAGATACACAACCCCGAAACAGTCCGAGTCGCAAACCATCGGAGCACAGAAAGCCGTGCGGATATTAAATTGCTGAAACTGGGGATCCATGGCGTATTCCGAATGGTCCATGGCGTGGCGAAGGAGAATTGGCCTGGCGGTTCGAATCGCCTGCGAGATCAGGGCCTTGCTGAAGGTGGCCTGGTCGGCGCTGTCCTGCCCTCGATGGGCCGATAACATACAATCCAAGGCCGGCTGCGGGCATGTCAGTATGATATAGGCATGATCGGCGTCGTTGCAGGACAGAAACCTCTCCGCCAGAGGCTGCATTGTCCGGTCCAGCGTGTCCCATTGCAACCGGCCATCCAGAATACAATCCAGCGTGGTTTCCCCCATAGCGCTGATATGCCGGGGCTCCGATAGTTGGGTATTTTTCCCGTCCATATCTCTCAGTTTCGGATCGGCGTTGATTTTTTCCTGTTATGAAACGCGCTTTATATATCGAAATTTTTCCCTCCCGGCTTAATCGCCAAATGCCCGTCGCTGTCTGAATACCCGACTCGTCCGGCCTCTGTTTTCACGTAAAAAATTTACCGCCGAAATAAAAAACACAGAAAGTCGCAGGAAAAGCCGGACGATACAAAGACAAAACACCATAACGTGCGTTAGGAATGGTAAGTATGGCCCGGACCGAAATCCAAAAGGGCATTACATTCACCGAGTTGCTGATCGTCATTGTATTGCTGGCGGTACTCGGCATGGTTGCTGTTCCCCGCATCTCCCGCAGCGCCCAAAACGCCAAACAGAACACCTGCGATACCAACGTCAGCGTAGTCAATGCCGCTGTCGAGATGTACGCCCGGGAACACAACAGCCAATATCCCGCCGACACGAACGATCTGACAAGCAAGATCCTGCTAAATACTCAGTATTTCCCCGAAGGCGTCCCCTCCTGTCCTTTGGGAGGAACCTATCTGATGGATCCAGAGACACGGCGTGTCATTTGCAGTCACTGATTTTTTTGCGGTGCAGCGATTCCCTGTCTTGAGGATTTTTCCGTATCTTACAAATAAGCAGGCGCAGAAAAAAAGCCAGATCCCCGTACATAACAGAATCTGGCTTCGGAGGAGGGTGATGAAAAGCCTGAATAATTGCTGTCAGGAAAAACCCCTCATCGTTGTTATATATCGATCTGACGCCGCCCAGACTTTAATCAAAGTTTTGAGAATAGTATGATTTTTTTCGGACCCGTCAAGCATTTTTTTCGATATTTTTTAATTTTCTCATAAAAACCGAATAGGATGCAGACCTCAGACAGGCGGAGGGGAGAAAAATCTTCTTGAATAAAGAGTCGTCCTGCCCTACGCTATGGCGGTTCATGAATTCCAGAAAGGGGCGAAAGTCCTTATGGCAAAGAAGGTTACAGTATACGATCTCATCGAGGCCAAACGCCAGAACCGTACCATTACGGCCGTAAGTTGCTATGATTATACTACGGCCCGGCTTGTAGCCGATGCCGGGGTGGAAATGATCCTAGTCGGGGATTCGGCCGCCCAGTTCATACTGGGATATGATTCGACCCTGCCGGTAACTATGGATTTTATGATCACGATCACCGCGGCGGTGGCTCGGGCCGCTCCTGATGTCTGCCTTGTGGGGGATATGCCTTTCCTGTCGTACCACACCGGTATCCCGGATGCGGTTCGAAACGCCGGCAGGTTTATCCAGAAGGCCGGCGTCCAGATGATCAAAATCGAAGCCACACAAGCACAACTCGATGTAATTAAAGCAGTTAGCGACGCCGGGATGGCTGTGATGGCCCATATTGGAATCCGACCTCAATCCATCACCAAGCTGGGAAAACTCAAGGCCGAAGGCACCACGGCGGAACTGGCGTACGACCTGATTTCTCTGGCCGATAAAATGGTCGCTGCCGGCGCCAGCGCCCTGCTTATCGAGGGTACCGCCCGGGAAGTAGCCCGGATTATCACCCTGCGGTCCCCGATACCGGTCATCGGTTGCGGTTCCGGCCCCGACTGCGACGGACAAATCCTGATTGTCAACGATATATTGGGTTTGTCGATCGGCGCAACTCCAAAATTCTCAAAGAGTTACGACAACTTATCCGAATCGATCACCCGCTCTCTTCATGCCTACGTCGACGAGCTGCGAACCGGCCGTTTCCCCGATGACGACCATTGTTATCATATCAAACCCGGCCAGCTTGAAAAATTGGAGCAGATGCTTCGAACGATTGGCGGATAATCCTTAAAATTCCTGGATTTTCAACGATATGCGGCTCTATTTTTCACAAGAAAATGTTACTCATTCCTGGACAGGAATGAGGGATTGGATCTTTTGCGACGATGAGACGAATCGTATGTTTTTGCCGTAAACATGCCAACTTGGACCGATTTGATACCGATATAGGGGGGGTATGAAGGACAGGGGAACATGAACGGGAATTCGACCGCCTCACGACCTGCAGGAAGGCAAATGCGGCCGGCGTTATTTGTGGACACGGCTACCACCTCCCGTTATGCGCATTCCCTGCGTCGGTTAATGGTCGGTTTTGCCTCTGAGGCGTGCCAGCCGGCCCTGATCTGTCCGCCCGGATACGAAGCCGGATCGGTACTGGGGCCTTCCGTGGAGGTGATTCCCTATCCGCTGTTCCGGATCCCCCTGTTTTATTGGCGCAATAAATATATACTCCTCGAACGGCTGGCCGCCTTCAAGCCGACCGTACTGCATTGCTTTGCCCCCTCCCGGGCCGGCCTGACCCGAAAGCTGGCCATAGAACTGGGATTGCCTTATGTGCTGACCTTTCATTCTCAGCCGAACAGCCTGTGTAAACCGTTGGTTGCCCCTACGCATTGCGCGGCCCTGATCGCCTCCTCGCCGCCGATCTGTGAACGATTGAAAAAGTTATATCGCTTCATGTCCGACAGCGTCATGCAGGTCAACATTGGAACCTTCGTGGACGATCGATGCGCCTGTTTCAACGACCCACAACGGATTCCCAGCATGGTTCTGATTCAGTCGCTGGAACGAATCAGCGACTTTGAGCCCCTGTTGAACGCCCTGCGCCACCTGATGCTGGACGGTAAGGAATTTGTTGCGGCGATCATGGGGAAAGGACGGGCCGATCGTCGTCTTCACCGGAGAATCAATGAACTCGGTCTCAACGAGCGGATCACGGTGGTAGGTCCGATGCGTCCGCTGCGTAATATCCTGGCCGGCGCCGACATCTTCCTCCAGCTCCAGCCGGTTACCAACGCCTTTACCAATGTTCTGGACGCCATGAGCGTCGGGATGGCTGTCGCCTCCTGCCGACAGGGCGCCGAGGGCATACTCACCGAGAATGAAACCGCCCAATTCTTCGATCCGTATGATGAATTAACGCTTTACGCGGCCCTGAAAACGCTGTTGGACGACCGGGAAAAGGCAAGGCAAATGGCGCAGGGGGGCCAGGACTATATCCGGCGCGAGCATTCCGTCAGCCGCATGGTGGAAGAGCTGATAGCCGTGTACTCCATGGCCCAGGACTGGTTCAAAAAATCCGTCGAATCTCCCGAACCGGAAGACATTTCCCCTTCCCGTACAGAAGACCTTTGATTGACGCCATCCGGTTCTGCTATTTCAACAGGCCGTACTCGGTCAGCGTCTTGCGCAATTGGGCGCATTTGGCCTCCTCCAGCGGCGTCAGGGGAAGACGCAGTTCATCCGAGGCCATATCCAGCATCGCCATGGCCGCCTTGATCGGGATCGGATTGGTCGCCATACTTAGCAAATTCTTTGCCAGCACAAACAGCTTGCGGTGCCAGCGTCGGGCGCTGACAAAATCGCCTTCCAGAATCAGATCCGTCATGGCCTTAACGTCGGCCGGCACGATATTGGCCACGACGCTGATGACGCCCTTGGCCCCGATGGACGCCAGAGGCAGCGTCAGCGAATCGTCTCCGGAAAGAATCGTGATATCGCATCGCATGGCGATCTCGCTGGCTTGGTCCATGCTGCCGGTCGCCTCCTTGATCGCGACGATATTCTCGATCTCGCTGAGACGGGCCACGGTTTCGGGAAGAAGCCCCGTACCTCCGCACCGGCCCGGGATATTGTACAGCACCAGAGGGATATCCACCTCTTCGGCGATCGCCTTGAAGTGCTCGTAGAAACCTTCCTGGGCGGGTTTGTTGTAGTACGGCGCCACCTGCAGCGAGCCGTCGGTGCCGACCTTTTTGGCAAACGCCGTAAGCTCGATTGCCTCGGCGGTGCTGTTGGAGCCGGTGCCGGCGATGACCGGAATCTGGCCGTTGGCCGAGCGAACCACCCACTCGATCACGCGTTTGTGCTCTTCATGGCTCAGGGTCGGCGATTCGCCCGTCGTACCGACCGGCACCAGGGCATCGGTCCCGCTTTGGATATGGAACTCCACCAGCTCATCCAGCGTTTCGTAATCCACCTCGCCGTCGTGAAACGGCGTGACCAACGCCACCATACTGCCGCTGAACATCGCACTCTCCCAAAAAAGGGATCAGACACCTTTTTTACTGTATTGTTCGATCAGACAGATCATTTCCTCAGTCGCCTGCCGCATCCCGACCAGCACTGCCCGCGAGACGATGCTGTGCCCGATGTTAAACTCGCACAGCCCTTCAATGCCCGCTACCGGGGCGATATTGCGATAGGTCAGGCCGTGCCCGGCGTGCACGATCAGCCCGGCGCTCATGGCCGTATCCCGCGCATCGGCCAGCGTATTCAAACACCGTTCCACGACCGCATCCTTTTTCGCATTGGCGTAGGCCCCCGTATGCAGCTCGACTGCATCGCAGCCGGTCTCGGCCGAGGCCAGAATCTGCTCGGTATCGGGCGTGATGAACGTGCTGACCAGAATGCCCTTTTTATGCATCCTTTTGACCACCCGGGCCAGGAGACTCTTATGCTTGACGCAGTCCAGACCGCCCTCAGTGGTCAGTTCCTGGCGCCGTTCGGGCACCAGCGTGACCTGGTCGGGCACAATCCGCTCGGCGATTCGCACGATAGGCTCGGAAAGACCCATCTCCAGATTGAACTTGGACGCGACGGTCTCTTTGAGCACTATCACATCGCGGTCGTTGATGTGCCGTCGGTCCTGGCGCAGATGGACCGTAATCCCGTTGGCCCCGCCTAGCTCACACTGCACCGCGGCCCAGGCCGGGTCCGGCTCGTCGGTCCGGCGGGCCTGCCGGATCGTCGCCACATGATCGATATTCACATTCAATACGGCCATATCTTTACCCTAAAACCAGTAAATCGTACGGATTATAAGCCAAAACCGGCATCTGGCAAGCGCGAATTGATGACAATCAACATACAGGGATATCACCCGATACAAAAAAAACGGCAGGTCGATAAAACCTGCCGTTTTTGTTTCTTATCATCAGTATTCAGCCTTAAGGAGTATATGGGCATGTTTGTGAATACTTGTTCTTCTTGGGAAAGGCCTTACGGTAACTGCCGGATACCTCTCCCCAGCTTGTTTTGAAATTGTCGTACGGATCGACTAACTCGACGTGTCCGTCCACAAAAATTGCATTCCCCACGCCATCATCCTTACGTGCGATCGGGGTGTTGTGATAGGTCGCAATATGGTCTCCCGGCCAGGTTCCATCCTTGGGATGGCGAGTATAGAAGCAGGTATCGTTCAGGACCCATCGATTGACACTGGTCGGCGGGATCAGCCAGATCGTCTCTTCCACCCAGACCAGCACGTTGGCCGAATCGACCACCTCGGATTCTCGAAGCACACCGCGAACCCTGCCGCCGGTAGCCCCCAAAAAGGCATTTTGACTGTAGGCATATTGCGGTTTTATCGGGATGCTGGTGTTATGATTGGGATGCTCAGCGCCGTAGGTCAAAGCGAATTTCTGGAAGGTGGGACACATGCTGGTTTTCTGCGTTTCCAGGTAGGGCCAGACCGGACCGGCGTAGGCAGGAGTCAGGTCGGGGCTGACACGTTCGTCATGCCACTGACAATCGAGGGGAACCACGGAGGTGGGCACATTATAGACACTCGAATAACAATCAGGATACTTATCGTCGTTATCCGCGGTATACAGCTTCATGGCCGTACCGTAGGCCTTGAGATTTGTTTTACACTTCAGGTACCACATCTGCTCCTTGGCCTTTTGCAGGGCCGGGGCCATGATCGCCAGCAGGATCCCGATAATCGCGATGACCACCAGCAATTCGATCAGCGTAAAGGCGTTCTTTTTCCTATCCATCGTTTGGCTACCTCCCTAACAACAGGTTTTCTTCCGGATGATTCGACCGGGGGATCGATCTGTCGAAATGAGTATACACCCTCCCTGTCCGCCCCATGGCGGGCCGGTTGTTTGCAAACCATCGCCCTGAATCACTCTCACCCACAGTCTTTTCCAAGGCCCTATAATTGACCTGCTATTTATTATACAAAAACGCCTTTGGCCCGTCAACCTCTAATCCTGCTGTTTTTAACCGACCCGATTCTGGATCGCCCCGTCCATACACTAAGCCGCTGACCGGGAAGGACTGTCATCCCAGACTTGATCCGGGGTCCAGTAATGCGTATGTAAATCCTACGGCCTCGCTCTGGATGCCGGATTCAATCCGGCATGACAGCCGGAAACACGGATTCTGCGGTACCGGACCTATTCTGTGATTTCTAAGGTCTGCGATCCTTTGTCAGTTTTTGATCGGCAGCAGGACGATATTGCGGAACTCGACCGGCGAACCCTCGGCTTGCAGGCAGATCTTGCCGGGCGTTTCCCAGCAGTCGGTGGCCGTGTTCTGCAGGAGCCCATTGACATAGAGCTTCAGATCGCCCTTGTTCAGGTAGATCTCATACTCATTCCACCCGCCGACGTCCTTCTCGTTGCTCTCGTGCATCTTGCGGGTGTGCCGGCCGTTGGTGCGGGCCGGATCGACCTTCATCGGGAATTCGTCGATGTTCCAGATATCGCCCATCGAACGGAACTGCCCCTGCGCCTCGATGGACCGCGGCCAGACCTTGTCCTGGCCGACCATCCGCAGCAGAACGCCGCAGTTGCCCCGTCCCAGATGGCGCATTTGCAGGCGAAGCACATAATTGGTATAATCCTTTTCCGTTCGAATATAACCGACGGGATTGCCGGTATCGGTCAGGACACCGTCCTTGACGCCCCAGGCCTGCTTGTTCTGCTCGCTGGAAAATGTCCAGCCGGTTGTATCCTTGCCGTTGAAGAGCATAACCGCATCCTCGAAATTTTCCTTAAGGTGTTTGACGCGGATATCCTTGAAATCGACGATCATGGGCGGGCCGACGTGGATCTGCAGGGCCAGCTTGCCTTCCATGAGCCTGCCCTTGGGGTCGTTGTCGATCAGCTCGATGGTCTGGAAACCGTTGAGATAATGGATAAGGTGATTGCCCCGGCAAAGGATGGTGTACTCGTTCCATTCCTGTTCCTTGTAATACCCGTCGGCGATCATCTGCTTGACGTCGCCGATCTTGCCGACCACGTTCTTGCCGCCGTTCTCATCGACGACCATAATATCGCCGACATTGACCAGCCAGCCGCGGGCGCGCTCATGATAGAGAAAACCCACCTTCCCCTGCGCGTTCTCGACCTCGGCCTGATAGCCGCCGATGACATAATCGGGGAATTCCTGACTGCGGTACTGGATGCCGCTGTTGCCGTTTTCAATACGGAACTTGATCTTGAGCACGAAGTTTTTCAGCGTGCCGCCGCGCCAGACGAGGAATGTGTTGTGATCGGCTTTCTTTTCCGGGGTGGTCTGCCCGCGGATCACGCCGTCGACTACCGACCACAGACGCATATCGCCTTCCCATCCGGTCAGGTCCTTACCGTTGAAGATGGTATCGAAGCCCTTCTCATCGTTAAAGATCGTTACCTTCTCGGCGGCGACCGCCCCGGCGGCCAGAGCCGACAAGATCGCCAGAATTGCCCATGTTCGTGTACCCATCATAATACCTCCCATACTGGGGGCCTCAGCCCCGGTTGATAATACGCTTTCGTTCCGCTTGACCGGCTATTATACCCGATCGCAGCGCCGCCAACAAGGGGGCGGGAAAACGGCGAAAAATCAAGGCTGCTGATTGCCCGTAAGATGAAACATGGTGGTCAGTTGCTTTCCCTCCAGGGTAATGCAGGTGGCCTCGAGGATGTAGGGATCGGCCGGGGGGGGCATTTTCACGATCGGCAGGTTGAACTGGTAGCAGCGCAGAAAATCGCGCCAGAATTCGTTGTTGGCTGCGGCGTCGGTCAGGTCGATGTCGTCCCAGATCATAATTCGCTTGCCGCGCGGATTTGAGGAACGAGGCACATATTCGTACAGTTCCAGACGGAAAACGCCGGGGGCCTTGATCCGGCTGTC
>JAFGGE010000234.1 GCA_016930745.1 Sedimentisphaerales bacterium | reverse complement strand
GCCCGGCGAGCCGCCGACGAGTGCGCTGGGACGCCAGCCGGCCTTGCTGTCCCACTGGTTGGGATCGCTGCTGTAGGGGTCCCGGATCGTTAAGGAGAAACCTTCGCCATCGGTCATCGGATACCAGCTATCCTGGAAGGTGAAGTCCTGGATCGGAGCGCCCAGGGCATCGAGCAGCTTGATCCGTTCGCCGGCGTTGTTGAGATTGCCGGGATACACCGCGGCTACCGTGCCGGCAAAGTTAGGATGCAACTGGCGGAACCGGGCCTCGTTGCTGACCAGGACGATGTACTGGCCGGGGGCGACATCGAGGGGCGTAAACGCCAGAGTGAGGCCCTTGGTGAAGCGCACCCGATTCAGGTTGATCGATTCGGCGCCAACGTTGAGCAATTCGATGAATTCGTCGTTGGGATCGGCGGGATGATACATCAATTCCGTGATCCGCAGGCTCTCTTTGACCGGGCCCACGGCAAAGACCGCCTCGTTGAGGGCCGACCACTGGCCGGAATTGCTAAGAACTCTCGACTGGATACATACACTATGTGTCAAGGAAATGGGATTCTGATACTCGACAGCAGATTCCGAAAGGGAGGTCTGGAAATTTTCCCTTCCAATGGCAAGTTCTGCGGAAACCAGGAAATCGGTGCTGGTATCAGATGCATTGATGCCATGAATAGCCAGAATATTTTCGCCGGCTTGGAGAGTTCCGATCCAATCCGAAATATCGAATGCTTCTTGTCCGCCTGATTCATGGGCGCCGGCTCTTGCATTCCAATGATGCGGATCCGTAACCGTTGGGCTTTGTATAACTTCCTGGCCATTGAGATACGCCACAAATCCGTCATCGTAACGCATATTCAGCGTAAGGATGTTCCTATCTGTCAAATCATCGGAGGTGAGAGTAAACGGGATACGCATATAAGCGGAAGTGACATTTTTACCCACCATGTCAGATTCCATATCGTAACTGATCCAACTGTCATATCCGCTTTCCAACTCATACCCAACGCCACCGGCCTTGTCCGGTATGAAAACCCCCCTTGTCCATGCCGTATCATCATATGGCTCATTGCCCCCGGTCCACGTCAGACCCATATCCTGGAAGGGAACAAAAATTCGTTTGGCGGCGTTTTCTGGAACAATGACTTTAATAAATCCGGGTTGCGCAATAGACGCTCTCCGAGGATCGTTTCCATCCGAAGTATAATATATTTTACCCGTTCCGTTTGGATTCGCCAGAGTCAGTACTTTGCCTGTCGAGGCATATCCTCCATGTTGATAGGCCCCATCTACAAACAACCCCGGAGGATCGATGGAGGGATACAGATTTCTGGCTCGGAAAACATTGAGCAGTGCGAATGAATTGGCGATGTCATGAATGGCAGGGATGTAGTTTTGGATCACATTATCACGCTCGATGATCCATGAATCTTCACGCGTGAAGTAGTAATCCGGGCCATGGGGAGCGGGCGGATAGAGGTCATGATTGATATCCGTCAGGGGATTCGGCTGCTCGATGGAATTGCCGTATGGGGTAGTCATCTGAGTATCCCCCCAGCGGGCGGACTCGGCCACGATGGCCTTATCAATCTGGCCGGCGATTCGTGCGTATCGCTCCTGCGAACCGGTGCGACTGAGCGCGCCTCCGTTGAAGCAGTGTTTATAAACACGGTCGGCAAAGAGAAGGCGAAATTCCTCGCTGGCGCGCATCTTCTGAAAGACATCGCCGACGCCACCTGTACTGTCGATACGGGAGGCCATCCGCCCGTGGTAGTCAAGCACGATTTCCTGATCCCAGACGAAGAAACGAAACTTGCCGTCATGACTCACGGCATTGACGGCGGCATATCCATTATGATGAGGCCAGTCTTCGGCGTCGGCATAGAAATGAAGCAGCATGTAATCGGCCAAATTTTCGACATCCAGATAGTCCTGTATCTGTATGTATCCAGCCAGTGTGGAAGGATCGATGGACATCATATCCCTCCATCGCGCTCCGGGAGAGGAGAAATCCTCATTGATCTGCCAATCCTCCGGTTCTCCTCCCAGGTGATCGGCGAAGAAATCTTCAGCAAGACGTTCGGACAGGTTATATAATCCAAAATATAATCCATTGACATATACATGAACAAAACGGCCGTAGCTGGAGGGCTGACCCATTTCGCGAAGACTTTCTTTCATCCAGACGTCACGGATATACTGGGAATCGTTGGGGCGATACCGGCTGCTCGACCAGGAAACCAGGCCCCAGGAATCGGTGAAACTGGCGCGCAGGACAAGCTGATTAAATTCTTCCACATCCGATCCGGGAAAGAGGGGGTAGCGTAATTTGGCCGGACCGTATAAGGAAGTAAATGTCAGTCGCAAGGAGTGTTTCTGCATCCGGTAGGGACGGCGGCTGGCATTGCCGTGGATTTCGATTTTGCAGTCATGCTGAAAACCATCGGTCCTATCAGGAAGAATATATTCGACCGAGCATTTTCGCTCCCATCGGCTTATGGGATTGGCGTAAATTCCCGACGCACTGCTGATGAATTCGTCCGGTTCCATAGAGATGGAAACGGTTGGAATATCCAAAAGGGCATCTCGTATAGAATATCCCGGTTGCGTATTGTTGACGACACGTGAATCCATCTGGTAATCGGAAGGCACCACAGAACCGGCATCGGAACTGTAGCCCCAATCGCTCGGCCAGCCTGGCGGGTCGGCAGGTTGTTGAGCAACATCGTCCACAAAAAGATAGGTATGCGTGGATACATCGCCCGGCCTATACCCCGGCGTAATCGCGACCGAACGCACCAGCCTCGTTGTGGCAACAAGAATGGGATGTTCGGGATCGTAAAGAAAGCCATGCTGCTCGGTCGGCTCCGAGCCATCCAGAGTATAACGGATCGTCGTATCCGGCGTTTTACAGGTGATTCGCAAATCAAACGGCTGATCATAAAAACCGTGTTCGTAATTATGAGACGTTTTTTCTGTAAAACCCAGAAATTCCTGTTGGTTTTTCCTGCCCGGAGTCGGGACCGCAAAATAACGGAAAAGAGAACCCCACATACCGTAGGAAATATCGGTTTCCTGAGGGGGAAACACAGGCGCATATTCGTGTACAATTCGCCCCCCCGGGCCAATCAGCGCCAGATACTCGCCTTCTTTATCGATGGCAAAATTGGCATGAAAAAATCCTCCGGCATCCACGTAATCATCGATGGATTGGTCCGATGCAAATACGACCAGGTATCCTCCTGCGGGTACTATAGCTTGTGGAGGAAACGGCCATTTTTGCAGGTTCTCTTTATCATCCGTCAGATACCAGCCATTCAGGGAGATGGACTGATCGTCCGGATTGTAAATCTCAATCCAGTCGGATGCGTTTCCATCCCCGTCCGTAAGGCTTTGGCTGTTGGAAGCAACAAATTCATGGATTACAACCCTGGATGTTTCCAATAACCAGTTGGAAGCCATCAAATCCAGGTCATCAGCGGTTACCTTTCCGTTATCATCCAAATCGGCACAGTCCGATCCATCAAGACAGGGCGGCATAGCAAGCCACTGTCCGGCAAAAATCCGCAGATCCTGGATATCCACGATGCCATTACGGTCAATATCTCCGGCAAGAGGGCGAATTGCTTCGACAATAATGAGAAAATCACAGGTTTTCCCATCTTCCGGCTTTTCTCCAGCCGGACCATCGGAAACCTGCAAGAGTAATTCATACGTTCCTGCCAGCGGGAAAACAATCGTCGGATCTTCCACATTGGCTTCTATCGGCTCGAACGTCACCGGCGCCGGGCCGCTCTGTTGGGTCCAGAGATAGTGTGTTGGGAAGGAAGTTCCCGCGTCCGGATGCTCAGGATTGCACCCTTCCCTATAGGGCTTGCCGTCGTCCGTTACGGTCACATCAATGAATATTGCATCGAGCGGATTGACAACAAGCGTATCCGGGCCCTGCACCAAAGGAGGCGTATTCAGGCAGGGATCCGTGGATTCGAGCGAGAATGCATTCATGCCCCAGATCTGCCGGTGAACGGCGCCGCCGGAATACGGCGCAAAGCGCAGGATCACATCGTCAGCGCCATTTGCAGTAAAGGAGGTCCGATACGTCGAAGGCAACAGATAGATGTCAGGTCCGCTCTCTGTTGCCCCCGAGTCGGGGCTGCCTCCGGCGGTTCCATCGGTCATAAGACCGTCGGCCAGTCGTGTGTATGTCGTGCCGCCATCGGTTGAAATCCAGACCGCGAAGGGCCCGTACACATTTTCGGTATCGTGATGGAATGATATCCAGTCATAACCGCCGGCGGCCAGCCCGCCGATTGCCAGGTCCATATACGTGGGCGTGCCTGCAACACCATCCCAGTTGCCGTTGCCGCCATTTTCAATCCGTGTATCGATGCCGATCCAGTCCGTGACGAGGTTTAGATAGCCCAGTGAGTCATTCCAGGTAGCATCATTGCCGGAACCACGGTCGATGGACTGCTGCACCCGGTTGTCGGCCGTATTGGGCCAGGCGGGAGCCACGGTGATTCCGTTGTAATCGACAGCGACAAAGTCAGAGGCAATTTCGTGGCCTGCGGAATACCCCCACCAGCCTTCCTGATTGTGAGGGCCGCCATCCTGAGTAGTAGAATTGAAATCCACTTTCAAAATGACAGAAGCCCAAGCCGGATGTACCGCAAGCCATAAGACCAATACTGCGACAAAGGGCATCCTCAACCGAGAGCGCGCAGGTTCGATCGGAAACAGGTATATCAAGCTTGTTATCGTTGTCGTCCTTTCTATATTTCAAGATTGTCCTCTTCGGACTAATCCGCTGCGCATACGAGGTTAAAGGCAGTATAATCGTTATGGCATCCCGGGAAGGTCAGAAGCAATTCTGACCTTCCCGGATGACAATTTTGCCGTTTAAACCCCGGAATTATGGATTCGTTACCTGGTCGATCAGATTTCTATCGTCCAGCCATTGCGCGGCAAAGGCGGCGAAATCCACAAGATCCACATCGCAATCCTGATCCGTGTCGTAAAGACTAAAGCCCGCCCAATCCGGAGCATTCTGAGCGGCCGCACAGGCATCTTCGGCGACAGAGATCTGCACCGTGTCCGATGTCACATTGCCCTCCGCATCGGTCGCGGTCAATTGCACCTCATAAGTCCCCGTAAAATCTGTGGTGTATTCCACCGTTGGGGCATACACATCGGCGTTGGTCATCATGATGCTGTCGTTGATTAAACCTGCCGCCCTGGGGCCCCAGGCCACACTGATGGTAACTGTAGTCCCGAAAGCGCTGAAACTCTGCGGCATGAAGGTGGCCAAAACCTCATGAGAGGCCGTGTATGCCTGATAGCCGGTTTTCACGGGTGTAGCAGGCTGCCCGAAGTCGATCAGGAGCGGGTCACCCGTACCCTCAAGAACAAAGCTGTTCATTAAGAAGAAGGAGGCCGAGCCATTCGTGCCGTAGGGTTGCTTGTCGAACACAAAGACGACGTCAGAACCATCGGAAACGATCGTAGTCGTGAATCGAGTGTAGTCGTTCGGATCGGGTAGATTTTGATCTGTGATGTCAATATCCGTCGTGATCTTCACTCCGGTAGCATCCCGGATCTCCACGTCGAACAGCCCCGTCTGGTCCTGAGGATCGTGGTGTGCAGAGGTCCAGTTGTATGTACCGGCCGGAAGCCCGCTGAGCGTCATGACCAGGGGATCGCCCACCGCCGGCGGACGGGTATCCGAACCGATCCAGTCCCGCAGCAGATCGGGATCGGCCGAGCCGTCATCCCCGCCGCGGTCGATCATCTGTGCGATATTCGGATTCGGATCGCCGGGATATTTCACAACTTCCCATGCCACGCTGGTAACATCGTTTGTCGCATCCGTCACGGTTCCGGCCAGTTTTACGGGCATAAGAGTCAGCGCTGTGACGAGATCGCTGCCGGCATCGACAATCGGTCCGGCCCCAATGGCTCGGAAATACCAGGGAGGAGAGACTTGGCCGATGAATTCATTCGGATCTACTATGTAGTGGACATCAACGGCCCAGTAATAGGTCTGGAACCAATCCAGGTCCGCCGGCGGATCATATTGGGTAACAGTGCCGGCAAGATCCGTCTCCACGATCCAGCAGCTGCTGTCGCGATTGGCTACTTTGGCTTCATTGGGATCCACATAGAGATCGTAACTCACGATTTCCGTAATCTCGGGATTGGTCGGGGGCAGCCAGGACAAGTGGCCGGAGACGCTCCGATCGGAAAGATCCAGCGCCACACCCGTTTCGCCCACCTCAGGATCGGGAGTATTCGCGGTGCTTACAGTATCGATTTCAAAGCCGTTCATACCCCAGATCTGGTTGTGGACTTCGTTGGATATCACTCCTGAGTAAGGCGCAAAACGGAAAACGACATCATTGACGCCATCGGCAATAAACGAGGTTCGATATGTCGAAGGCAGCGCGTATGGATCAGGACCGTGTTCCCGCGCAGCAGACTCGGGGGTGCCGCCGTCGGTTCCATCGGTCATAACACCGTCAGCAAGTTGCGTGTACGTGGCGCCGCCATCCGTCGAAAGCCAAACGGCAAACGTGCCAAAACAGTTTTCCGTGTCGTGGTGAAACGATATCCAGTTGTATTCGGCGGCGGCCAACCCTCCGATACGCAATTCCATGTACGTGGGAGTGCCGGTGGTGCCATTCCAATTGCCATTTCCCCCATTCGCCGTCCGTGTATCGGTGCCGATGAAGTCCGTGACGAAGTTCAGATAACCCAGAGAATCGTCCCAGGTCGCATCATTGCCGGAACCCCGGTCAATCATCTGCTGCACGGTGTTAGCCGACGTATTGGACCAGGTGGGAGTCACCGTGATCCCGCCGTAATCGGCTGTGACAAAGTCCGCAGCGACTTCGTGGCCGGCATTGTAAGCTTCCCAGCCGTCCTGGTTGTGGGGCCCGCCATCCTGTGTAGTGGAATTAAAATCCACCTGCAGGACCGCCCCCCAAACAGCGGGCAATCCCATCAATAAAACCATCATAATTACCAACATCATTACTCTGTTCATGGTACCACCTCCAAAAATAAAAAAAATTTTCTTTCATCACGTGCTTTCTCTTCAGTCCCTGCAAGCATCGTTACACACATCGTATGCCAGTTGTCTTTCGAATACACACCTCCTTTCATTGTCCTCCGAATACCTAAGAGATCACCCATGATCCCGTCCATTATTTCCAATTAAAAAAGTTCACGATATCCTCACCGAAAAAAACAATACATTGGATGTCACGGTCGAGGCAATGGCACTGCATACCCTCTTGTTATGAGTTCAAGGTCCGGATTGTTCGGCTGATCATAAGGGTCGGGCTGAAGATCAGGGTGCTGCCGGTCCTGGGCAAACAAGATGGTTCTTTCATCTTCCCATTTCATCTTCTCGGCATGGCCATCGATGAACGACAGGGTGCTTCTCCAGTTATGCCAAACGGACATGGTATTCCACCAGCTATGACCATTGTTCCTGGCGTCCAATTGCCAGGAGCCGCCATTACAACACGAACCGGCGCCGTCATAGTACTCCTCTACGAAAACATAAACGATCGGGAGGTTCTTGGTGATTTCCGTAACCTTTTTAACGTGGTATGTGGATTTACTTCCATTGAGCGTAACTTCCTCGCCGTGCAATCCACCCTGGACATTATAGCTTCGGTACATCATGTAATCAAGAGTCGTACCTCGATTTGTGCCAACCTTCCAGCGGTTATCGCCCGGACAATGATACAGCTTATAGTTTTCAGAATACGGATAGAGGACGCCGTTTTGGAATCCTCTGATCCGATCTTCCAGAGTGACATTCTGGCCAAGTCCATAGACTCTGGTTCCATCGACAAGGGTAGGAGGGTGTGTCCATGCATAATCCTGGGCGGGTCGCACATCGGCCACAGGGAGCTCGCCGTCATTGTCTTCGACATACAATTTGTATGCCAGCAACAAGCCCTTCTGATGGGACAGACATACGGCGCTGGTTGCCTGTTGTTTGGCAATGCGAAGGGCCGGGATTAACACCGCCAGCAGGATGCCGATAATCGCGATGACCACCAGCAGTTCGATCAGCGTAAAACCTCGTTTTGTTTTCATGGCATACCTCGTGTTCCCAATCCGTTTGAGTAGTGTTGTACGGCTTCCAGGCAGGCCTGGATATTCTGCGTGGAAACGCCCGGCGGCACTCCACCGCCGCAGGATACGATCAGCCGCGATTTTTTCTTTACCGGCCCCAGGGACCGTTCCACCGCCTGCCTGACCTGATCGGGTGTCCCGTCGGCCAGCACATCGCGGGGAGGCAGATTGCCCAACAGGGTGATTTCACTGCCCGCCAATTCCCGCATTTCCTCCAGGCCGTGGTCGGAGCTGAAATTGTATAGATGGACCGACATGTCTTTGAGATACTTGGCCGTGATCAGACCCGATGCGTCATTATGCAAAAAATTGATTTTCGCATTAAAATGCCTGAAGATTTTCTGGAAATACGGTACGACAAACTCCTGATATTCGGCTTCGCCAAGAAAACCCATAATATCATCCAGCAACAGGATTCCCTCCATGCTGGGAAAACATTCCCTCTGATAGCCGATCCATTCCAGAATGAAGTCGCTGACCAGTCGCAACAACTGATGGCAGCGATCCGGCTCGGTTTTCAGCGACAGGAGAAATTCCGTGGTGCCCAACAAAAACGAACCGATATTAAGAGGCCCGCGCGATACGGCAAATTTAAGAAAGTGTCCGTTCCGTTCCATCAAATTCTGTTTATGTTTCAGGCGCTGCATTACGAACGGTAAAAGACCGTCCGTTCGGACGTTGGGGATTTTCAGGTGATCGATCTGCGCCGCATCGTAAAGCATTTTTTCCGGATACGCCAGACAATCGTCTCTCCAGGTGCATTTGCATCCAAACGCGGAAGGCTCCGTGTTCATGCCATATTCGGCCCAGAAACCGGGCAGAAAGATCACCTCCGGAAAGGATTGGATGGCCCTGAGATTGGCCTCAAACCATATCTCTTCGCTGGAATAATAGTCCAGCGCGGATACCCCATGCCATCCGGGAAGCCAGGGGCTGTCTACGACAAACGCCACGGGAAGCGGCGTAACATCTTTGCCGGAAACGACTTGCGTTAAAGTATCCCATTGGCCGGGGTTCATAAACCCTCCAGACAGCAAAAACTGCTCTTGCAATAGCCGTACAATTACACTATAATGACTCTGCGGTTTTCTTAAATGCACAATCATGCATTTTTATTGTCTAATAGTGCCGTATGTACCGATATATCCGATCACTCAATGAGGGCGATTCTCCTCAGGTTCTGGTGGTTCAGCATGACCACGAAACCTACTTTCCGGTCTTTCACCATACCGCCGTGGATCAGGACCGTCCTGTCGGAAAAAAGGACACTTTTTGTGAGCATGTGCATGATCTTTATCACGCGGTTCTTTATACGCATGCAACAGGTTTCTACTCCCGCTGCGGCCGCAAACAGATTGCGCTTCCGGGCACATTTGTCATCGTCTCGCCCGGGGAACCCCACGATTTTGTTACAGCGCGGGGCAACAGTGTGTATTCCGAAATTACGTTTTCATTCGAATCCCCTCGGAAACGCTCCCTCACTCTGCCTTTTGAGAAGATTTTAACGCATTATACCGGGGCGGATCTTCAATTTATCCCCGAGGTGTTGTTGTCCGGCGATGTGGCCGACGAATTGCTTATTTTGATGATACAGGTTACCGATTACCTTAAAAGCAGGGCCAAGCTTTCTTCGTACTATGCCAATCGGACGCTGGCCCGGATTTTTGAGATCCTTGTCGCTCACTGTTGCGTCGAAACGCCTGCCGCCCAACATGCGGTTTTGGACGACCGGATTGCCCGTGTGCGGCAATATATTGAGGAACATTTTTCCGAACCGATCGGCATTGACGACCTGACATCCATGATCCACATGTCCACTCGGCAATTGTTCCGAATGTTTACCAGGACCTTCCGTATCTCGCCGCTGGCGTATCAACAGAACTTGCGGTTGGAAACAGCGCGGACCCTGCTGCGGTCAACGCCTCTTCGCTGCAATGAAATCGCCCGCCGCGTAGGATATGCCAATGTATATTATTTTCATCGCCTCTTTAAAAAAAAGACTGGATTAACGCCTCGCCGCTATCGGCTTTCCATGATGCACGAAGTTTGAAATCCGGAGTTTTTTAGTCCGTCGTAGGACTAAGGGATATCGATGGTTTTGTCGAGGGGTATGTATACGACCTCGTCGGTATGCCGACGAGTATGGCCAGTGCAGCAACCGACGGAAATTAGTTGACGTCCGGCGACGGCACGACGGCCTCACAATCCATTTATGGCAATCGATATTTTTCACTGGCTGCCATTGCGATTGGGAGACAGGCCTGTATCACTGCCGCGCCCGGATGTACAATCCCGGCCTGAAACGATTCATACAGGTGGATTCCAGAGCAAGGTTTGGCAAAAGCAACGAAATGTTTCTTGAGGAGGTATTTATCGCCGAGTAATTCTGCACACATGCACGGCACAGCCCAGGCACGGATCAAAGGAATGGATCACGCGGAGAACCTCGATGGGATTGTCCGTATCCTGAACAGGGGCGCCGAGCAGGGCTTTTTCCATGGGGCCGGGCTGTCTGTCGTCATCCTGGGGAGAAGCATTCCAGCATGTCGGCGTGAGCACCTGGTAATGGGCGATTTTGCCGCCGGCGATCCCGATCCAGTGCCCCAGGGCGCCGCGCGGCGCTTCAGCGAGTGCGAAGCCGGCTGCTTCCGTCGGAGCCGTATAGGAAGAATAGACAGGACTGCCGACGTTTAGTTCATCGAGCCAGACGGGCAGGGCTTCGGCCAGCTTCAGGGTTTCCAGGGCACGGGCTTTGTGGCGATCATGGACGGAGACGCCCTGTTTGTAAAGGCCGTTGATCGTCATCCGAGCCAGGGGGCCGGTTTCATACGCCTGATTCTCATACCGGGGGGCCTTGATCCAGGAATACGCCCCATCTTTGGGATAGACGGGCTGCGTTGCACTTGTAACGGGATGGCTTTTGCTTGTCGAATTCTCATACCAGGAGCTTGCGACATGCTCGTTGATGGCGTCGTTGTTCATTGGCTGAACCTGGCCGTTGCCTTGTACTATCCGGCCGCCATGGAAAAACGACTTGCCGCCGGCGCCATTCAGGTCAAAGGCCCCGAAGGCGATCAGATTTCCATATCCTTTTCCGATTTGGTTGTACTCTGGGTATTGGGTGGCCACAAATTCGACGTCCGGCAGGTAGGTATTTTTTACGAAGTCAATGACCGTCTGGCTGTAGCGGCGGAATAGATCGATCTTATCGTTCGTGGGTACTGTCGTAAATCCGCCGGGCGCCAGAGCCGGGGCATGGGGCTGACGACCGGAGAAAATGGCGGTCATCTCGTTGACCTGACGAAAGGCCTTGATGGCCTCTATATAACGTTTATTCAGACGGGCCGAATCCGCATCGTTGATCCGATATTCTGTTTCCCACTGGGGTTGCCAGGGTGACATTGGAGGGCCTTTGATAAAGTCCAGGAGGGCCAGATGGTAGAAGTGGAGGATATGAGACTGAATGAAATTAGCGCCCATAATAAGATTGCGAAGAATACGGGCATTGTCGGGTATTATGCTTCCTGCGGCTTTTTCCAGGGCCATGGCCGCCACGACTCCATGCGGGACCGGACAAACGCCGCAGATACGCTGGGTCAGTTGGGCGGCCTCCCATGGATCGCGACCGATGAGCATCTGCTCGATCCCGCGAAACAGGGTTCCGGAAACCTTTGCATCGACAACCTGATTTTCCCCGTTTACGGCATCAACGGTCACTTCCGCTCGCAGGTGACCCTCCAGGCGGGTGACGGGATCGATGACAATCGTTTTAGGCATATCCTATACTCCGGAAACTTATGGTTATTTTTAGGTGATTAGGCTCCTTGCCGGCCGAATCCTCGACCCTGTCCTCCACGACCACCCCGGCGGGCCGATCCTGAGGATGGAAATGTCGGTTCGGTGCAGCCAAGGCAGGGCGAACCGGCGGCGATACACCAGTTGACGCCGTTATTCCATTGCAGTGTCGGGCAGGGGGCATTCGTGGATCGTCCCTGGCAGTTGAGGGCTTCCATGCAAAGCCCGTTGACGCCGTAACTTCGGGCCTCGCCCCGTCGATGGTAAGGGCACTGATCGCAGACCCTTTGTCCATAAATGAACAGGGGACGACCATTATTATCCAGCGAGACGGTTTCGCCCATAAACAACGGAAGTAATGTGCCTACGATCCAGTCCGGGTGGGGTGGGCAGCCGGCGATGTTGATTGGTTTGATCCCCAATGCGCTGCCGACTCCTTTGGCCTGTGTGGGATTGCTGCCCATGGCACAAATGCCTCCATAGGCGGCGCAGGTTCCGATCGCGATGACCTGATTGGCCCTGGCGGCAAGCGTTTGGGCCGCTTGAAAGAATGATACATCCTGCCCCTTGTCCGACCAGGGAATGCAGGTGTGCCCGTCAAACGCCGTCGGGATGCTGCCTTCGATAATAAGGATGAAGTTTTCGGCAGCGTTGATTGTCTCGACGACCGTCCTGCCGGCGCCGCCGGATAAGGTGGGATGGTATTGCAGGTTCAGGCTTATCAGCACATCGGCGGCATCGACCGGGGGCATCAGCGAGGTGTAATTCAGGAAAGATGTGGTGCAACCGCTGCATCCAGCGCCCTGGATCCAGAGTACGGAAGGGGCTTTGGATGCAGCCAGGGCCTGGCCTAGTTTGATCAGTTCCGATGGTCCCAGACCCAGGGAAGCCGAGGCGAATGTGCAATACTGCAGGAAGGATCGCCGTGATATCTGCATAACCGAATCCTTATTTTTCGATTGCCGGTCCGATTTGCTCTTCTGCAAACCATCTGTATATACAGAGAGCGTTTCTCAGGGTGTGTCTTGTACAGGGATGCGGTAACGGAAAAACAGGGAAGTTTATGGAAATTCATGGCGATTCATGTGAGTACAGTACATCCTCTGCGATCAATATTTGACGATTAAAATTTCATGTATGTCGTGAATAAGGACTTCGGCAAAGCGGCCTTTACGCCGAATTTGAGAAGACGATCCCACCGCATCAATATATCGGATCGGTTTGGGCAGTGCCACTCTAATCCGATACATAGGGGCATCTTCAATCAGACCTGGAAGAATGAACGGGCGATTTTGACCGGGAGTAGTTTGCGGAGGGGAATTGTATCCGAGAAGATGAATCCGCAGTGTCTTGGCGGCAGGATCATCGGTGACAACCGTCTGAACCGTGGTCGGGGCCTCGATTCGAATGCGCGGTTCGGGATGTAGAAAACGTATCGCGTTGGCAAGTAAACAACGAGTTTCTACAATATAGTGTTCACTTGCAGTCGCCCAGTCTGGAGAACAGGCAAAAGTCAGGACAACGCCTTTTCCGATCCGGTTTAGGAGGATGGCCGGCCCGACGGGAGTGTCGGCGCTCATAGGCCATTCGGTTCCTTCCTTTCCCTGTTGTTGCCGGGTGGTCCGGAACGGTTTCATAAGCTGTCCGAATGCTTTGGCCTCAACGGGTTCATAAACAGCCGCGGGCCCCTTGACCAGAAAGGGCCAGTCTACGGGAATCTTGTCGCGAAGTTTTATTTGCTCTTGAGAATCGCCGGAAGCAGCAAATCGAATCCAATTGTCCAGCGAATCAAGCGTGTGAGTCAGTCGGGCTCCGATCAGTTCACGGAGGGAGGATTCCTTTAAAGGCGATCCATATGGATCCAAAGCGCCGGGCATTCCGGTTAAGATGAGATTGCCGCCTTGCTCCACATAACTGCACAACAAAGAAATTTCCCGATCGGAGACAATCGTCGTATTCGGAAGGAGGACGATCGGAAAGTTTTTCAGGGACTCGAGGGTGGCGTTCTCATCAAGGAGTACGCCCCAGGGGATATGTTCATAAACGAGGGCTTTATGGGCGCCCTGAAAACTTTGGAAGTACTTTTCCGGATTGGCGCGTCCGAACCAATCGCGCGTGCGGCTGCTGAAATAAAGACCTGCTTCATACACGGGTGTGTGACCGAAATGCGTTCTTTTCTCTTGCACCTCCCTGAATGCCTTGGCGATACGTTCGTAGGCAACCGGATCCAGCCAGCCGTCGAAGCCGGTTTTGTCGACGATTGTGACAAATGCTCCGTGCGACAGCAGCGTCAACAGCTCCCAGCGGATATCGTTGAGAGGTCGCGTCGTCTGGTCATGATACATGCGGACACCGCGCTGCATGGCGATCTGTACCGGCAGGCCGGGCGTCGAGGCGCGGTAAAATTCCACATGGAGCCCAACGGTCAGGGCGCTGAATCCCCATACGCCGGTTTCCCCCGTGACAAAATCGGCATTGTCGGCATGCTGGACGGGCCGCTGCCCGACTTCCCAGGAAAAGGGCGGATTGCCGTGATAATTGAAATCAACCGTGACAGCGGGATTTCGGTTTTTAACATGGGCCAACAGAGCCTTTGCGAAGCGATCGCTTGTATTGTAACGGAATGCAAGCATATGATCCCATTCGAGGTCCCAGGTTGGCCCTTTGGGCATAGGGTGGTTGTATTCGGCCTGAAACTGTTTTTGGCAACTCTGGCACCAGCAGCCGTAGGGAGGACCAAAACCCTGATCGAGCATGTCAATGTGAAATCCCTGGATGCCGTAAGCCAGTTGCTCATCCAGTATTTGTTTCATTATTTCCAGATAACCGGAGTTATAGCAAAAGCGGCCGATGCGATTTCCCTGCGGATCGCGCATTTCAAATTCCGGATGTTCATCCAGATAGATACCTCCTTGCTGGACGACACAATAGGCGATTATTGGCAGGTTATGCTTTTTGGATTCTTTGATCGCCTCGCCTAAGGGATCGCGTTCTCCCAGACCGGGGGCTTTGGGTAAAAGCTTCGAATTGTAATAGGCAAAATCGCCATCCCGTGCCCATAAAACCAAATACTCGCATTTCGCGTCAATACACTGTCGGACGATAGCACGCCCATTGAATCGGGCGCAGTATCGGGTATCTTGGGGATCGCTGTGGCCGAATTGGGCCCCGGTGGGCCCAACTTCCATGCCGACCATGGATCGTTTGTACCAGGGGATATCCTCCGCCGCATCACAGAAAGGGAAAAAGCGGAAGATTGTTAGGAATGTCGCAAGAAAAAGAACTGTAGGCATTGCCGATGAATTCATCTCCGTATCCTTTCTGCCAGTATGCTGTTACTGCGGTACTCCTATAAGCCGAATCGGTCGGCACGAAATTCATGCGCCATTGTAAAAGAAAAGGAAGGACTGGTCAAACGGCTTCGGATTGTCTATGCCAAGCAGATCCTTCAAAGGACAATATTGACCAGACGAGGCTTGATGACGATGACTTTTTTAATCGCCTTGTTCCCGATAGCAGCCTGGACCTTTTCGGAGGCCAGGGCGACCTGCTGGATGGTTTCATCCGAGGCGTCGGCGGCCACGGTGATCCGATCCTTGATCTTGCCGAGGACCTGAACGGCCAGCTCGATCTGTTTTTCCCTGACCAATTCCGGATCGTAGGCAGGCCACGTTTCATACGCCAGGGTGCAGCTACGGCCCAGACGATGCCAGAGTTCTTCGGCGATGTGCGGTGCGAATGGCGAAAGAACAAGGACAAATGTTTCCACGACCTGTCGGGGGCGAACTTCAAGCCTGCTTAGGTGGTTGACGAAGATCATCATCTGGCTGATCGCCGTGTTGAAGCCGAACGTCTCAATATCCTCGCCGACTTTTTTGATTGTCTGATGGAGAAGGCGAAGCGTTTCCTCATCGGCAGGCGTATCCTGTACTTGTGGGACAAGATGGCCGGTTTGTTCGTCGATCATCGCGCGCCAGGCCTTGCCCAGGAAACGATGAACTCCTTCGACGCCGCGCATATTCCACGGTTTGGTCGCCTCCAGAGGCCCCATGAACATCTCATACAGCCGCATCGAATCGGCGCCGTAGCGAGAGATAACCTCGTCGGGATTGACCACGTTTTTGAGGCTTTTGCTCATCTTGGCGGGGAATTCATCGAGCGGCTCGCCGGTTTCTTTATGATAGGGTTTCCCATCCCGCTCTTCGACAAGGTCATTGGGAACCAGAACTCCCCGTTTGTCTTTGTACGACAAGCCCAGAATCATTCCCTGGTTGATAAGCTTTGTAAAAGGTTCGGGTGTGGAAACATAGCCCAGATCGTACAGAAGCATATGCCAGAAACGCGAATAGAGCAAATGCAGGACGGCATGCTCGGCTCCACCGATGTAGAGATCGACGGGCATCCAGTACTTTTCTTTTTCCGGATCGACCGCGGCGTTCGGATTGGCCGGATCGATATACCGCAGGTAATACCAGCAGCTTCCCGCCCATTGGGGCATGGTATTGGTTTCTCGTCTGGCCCTGGCGCCGTCGGGCAGCGTGACGCTGAGCCAATCGGCGGCTTTGGCCAGAGGCGGCTCCCCGTTACCGGTGGGTTTATAATCATCCACTTCGGGCAGAGTCAGGGGCAGTTCTTTTTCGTCGAGGGCGATGATCCGGCCATCCTCGGTGTGGAGGATGGGGAACGGTTCGCCCCAGTAGCGCTGCCGGCTGAAGAGCCAGTCGCGAAGCTTATAATTAATCGCCTTGGTTCCCAGGCCCTTTCCTTCGAGCCATTCGGTGATTTTCACCTTGAACTCGACGGTAGGCAGACCTGTAAACGGACCGGAATTGATGGCAGTTCCCTCGCCGGTAAAACAGCCTTCGACAGGTACTGGAGGCTGGACCACTTGTATAATCGGCAATTCGAATTTTGTGGCGAATTCCCAGTCGCGATCGTCGTGCGCAGGCACCGCCATAATCGCCCCGGTGCCGTAGCTGATCAGGACGTAATCGCTGATCCAAATGGGGATCTTTTGGGCATTGACAGGATTGATGGCGTATGCCCCGGTGAACTGACCGGTCTTGTCCTTGGCCAGATCGGTGCGGTCGAGGTCGCTTTTCTGGGCGGCTTGTTTGCGGTAGGTTTCTATATCGACCTTATACGGTTCCGGAGTGATGACATCGACCAGCGGATGCTCGGGGGCCATGACCATATACGTAGCGCCGAAAAGCGTATCGGGCCGGGTGGTAAAGACGCGAATCACTTCATCGAAACCGTCCACCTGGAAATCGACCTCCGCACCGATGCTTTTGCCGATCCAGTCACGTTGCAGTTTTTTGATGGATTCCGGCCAGTCCACCTGATCGAGGCCGGCCAGCAGGCGTTCGCAGTATGTGGTGATTCGGAGCATCCATTGGCGCATGGGTTTACGGATGACGGGAAAGCCTCCTCGTTCGCTAACGCCGCCGACTACCTCTTCATTGGCCAAAACCGTACCCAGTTCCGGACACCAGTTGACCGGGGCAAACGATTCATAGGCGAGCCGCCGGTCATGGATATACTGTTCTCGCTCTTCTTTTGACAGGCCGGCAGGGACAGGAAGCTCCTCAATCGGGCGGGCCTTTTGCTGTGTCTCATCGAACCATGAGTTGAAGAGCTTGAGGAATATCCACTGCGTCCATTTAAAGTAATGAATGTCGGTGGTGTTGACCTCACGATTCCAGTCGTAGGAAAAACCCAGACCACGAATCTGACGTCGCATATTGTCGATGTTCTTCTGCGTTGTTTCGGCGGGGTGAGTGCCGGTCTTAATGGCGTACTGCTCGGCAGGAAGGCCGAAGGCGTCCCAGCCAATCGGGTGCAGGACATTGAAGCCTTTCATACGCTTATAGCGAGCTATGATATCGCTGGCGGTGTATCCCTCCGGATGGCCGACATGCAAACCTGCGCCGGAGGGGTAGGGGAACATATCAAGGACGTAAAACTTAGGTTTATTACCATTATCTTCGGTGCGGAAGATCTTGTTTCGGAGCCAATAATCCTGCCATTTTTTTTCGATAGCGGTAAAATCGTATGCGCCTTTATCCATCTCGTTCTTTTGTTCCTTCTGTCTGTATATCCATTCGAAATTCCGTCGCGTACAAGCCGAATTCAGCCGGACAAGTTTGTAAGGCGGCCATTATACGGATTTCTCGCCCTGCAACAAGGATGAGTCTATAGGTAATATCGGCGATTTGGATAGTCTTTGCGAAATCTTTTCAAATCAGTAAGCGAAAACGGGCCGCCTATAGAGAGAGGCAGCCCGTTATTTCATTTCTTATATCGGTTGCCGATTACTGTCCCGGATCAGGCATAGCGCTGGTCCAATTGGCCGGATCGTTGCCGTACAGCAAGGCCGGATCGGTCGCAGAAGGATTTCTGTGCTGGAGGCTCGCGCCGGTCCCATCCGCCTCGACTGGCCAGGGGGCCTGATCTTCATATTCCACCGAATCGACCCGGATGTAATATCGAGCCTTCTGCCATTCCTGATCGCCCGGGCGCGATAAGGTTACCCGCTCCCCGCCGTTGCTCAGATTGGTGTCGTTCTCAAACGGTCCCAGAACCTGTACGCCCAGGGCTCCATACCAGGCT
>JAFGGE010000233.1 GCA_016930745.1 Sedimentisphaerales bacterium | reverse complement strand
GAATACGGGGCCTGTGATCATCAAACGTCACCTCACGGTTTTTTATGATGATTGAAGACTTTCTCCCTTTTTATCCTCCCTGAATCCGATTTGTCAACTTTTTTTCAACACCATTTTTTCAAATACCTTTTTCCCAAAATTCTATTTCCGGGTTCCCGATGACCCGTCTCCCCTGTTTTGATACATTTTCATCCTCCCGCGAATCCGGTCAGCCAGGGGATTATTCCCTTGGGCGGTTGCAATATCAAGCCCCTGCGCGGCGACGGATAGGGCCTCGGAGTAACGGCCGGATGCGGCATAGGCCGCAGCCAATGTATCGAGCAGCAGGGGATCCCTGTAATTGGTCATTCTGCACCCCTTTTCCGCCAGCCGGACCGCTTCCGGTACATTCCGGACGCGCGGATCCGGATACAGGGCCAGGAGCCTGGCCAGATTGTTGATTGCAGGAATGAAGTCGGACTTGACCTGCAGCGTCCGGCGGTATCCTGATTCCGCTTCCCTGGCCGACCCTTTCTCAGCATGAATTTCGGCCATCTGGAACAGGGCCAGGGCATAACCGGGATCCAGCCGCGCCGCCTCCCGGTAATGCCCCATTGCACCGTCCGGATCCCCGCGGCGTTTCAGCATCATCGCCAGGTTATAGTGGGACTTGGCGTCCCGGGGGAGGATGTCGATCATCTGCCGGTACAGGACGATTGCACGCTCGATCTGCCCGGCTTCTGCCAGCCCGAACGCCTCCTTGCGCAGCGCATCGAAGGCCTCGCGAAACAGTTCGTCTTTGGGGTTGAGGACGGCAGCCTTTTTGAGCTGTTCGATCATCCCGACCGTTTCTCCCCGGTTCTTGAAAAAATAGAATCGATAGGCGCTCCCCCGGGCCTCGATCAGACGCGCGGTTTGCGCCTTGGTCTCCGCCAGGGCCTTGGCCTCCGATTCCGGCGCGATCAGGAAGGACAGGTCCGCCTCCCGGTGTTCCTCGATGGCCTCCAGGAGCGGCCATTGGTAGATCCCCATCATCAATCCTCGCGGGGCCGCAAATTCCACCAGGGCATTGTCATCGGTGTGGATCTTCGCCCCGGCGGCGAATTTCTCCACAGCGCTTTTACCCATGACCAGATGGGCCAGAAAATCCTCCATATTGCGGATGCCGATTCTTGCCAGGTCATCTGCGACGTCCTTTTGGCGGATCCGTGTTTGGAGCTTATGATAATCCACCTTCAGGGGGCCTTTGGATCCCACCATGATGCAGTCTCCCTTGGCGGTCTTCCACAGCGTCATTTCGGGGAATACCGACTGGAATGTCCTGACGATGCTGCTGAAGGAGGCCTTGTCAATCAGATAGGCCTGCATCCACGCAGCGGCTACGCCCCGGTCGGTCAGGCGGTCCCGGCACAACCGGAAGTATTCCCGGGTGAACAGATCGGCCACGCCGGCAATGAAGGGGTTGGACGGCTCCGAAATGATGACGTCGTATTTTCGGTCCGTCAGCGCCAGGTGGTTTCGCCCGTCGCCAATGATGAGATCGACCCGCGGGTCGTCCAGGATGCGGTAGTTGTAATCGTCAAAATAACGGGAGGCCGCGACCATCCCGGGGGCAATCTCGACGCAATCCATCCGCTCCAGCGGATGCCTGCCCGCGGACCCCAGACTGATCCCGCTGGCCAGGCCGACGACCAGCGCGCTTTTGGGATCGGGGTGCAGCAGCAGCGGGATCTGTGCGACCAGTTGTTGTGACGGCATATCCCCGCGGGAGGAGGCGTCCGGTTTGCCGTTCGTATAAAGCGTCAGGGAACCATCAGAAAGCTGTTTAACCGTCACGGTGGCGCCCACGTCTTCCTTGTGAAAGAGGACCTTGCGCTGGGATTCGAACGTCCTCAGTTCCGCCGGTGAGCGCGCGATGCTCTTGGAGTGCCGGAGCGCCTCGTAAAAAGGTCCGAAGCTCATCTCTCCCGCATTCCATGGCGGTATCAGGATGATTCCAACCACCGCCACCGCCGTTACGGCCCCGGCAACCAGCCCTCTGTACATCATGGAAAGGCTCCGGCTCAGCGAAAAGAAGAGCCCCCCCACGAGGACATTGATCATCACGGCAACAAACAGCGTGTTCTCGATGCCGACCACGGGGATCAGGATGAAACCTCCTGCAAAGGCGCCAAGGATGTTCCCGACCGTATTGGATGCATACAATGTGCCCACGGATTTCCCGACCGTCGCGGATTGCCGGACAAAAAGACGGCTGGCCAGCGGGAAGGCCGCCCCCATCAGCGTCGTCGGCAGAAGGACGATCACAACGATCATTGCAAATTCGACGGCCTGCAATTGCCAGAACGAAGAGCCGAACCGGGAAATCAGACCGGTCACCCAAAAGGGCAGGTTGCCGATCAACGGCACCACCGGAAGGGCCGTCAACCCGATGGCCGCCTGGATGACGGCCAGGGCGCGCATCGGATCCCTGATCTGATCGACGAACCGGGCATACACCATGCTGCCCAGCGCAATCCCCAGCACAAAGGCGGTCAGGATCATGCTGAAGGCATAGACCGAGGAGCCGATCAGAAGGGCAAGGGCGCGGGTCCAGGCGATCTCGTAGACGAGGGCCGCAAAACCGGAAACGCCATACCCGATCAGCAGGAACATCCCCTCCCTCGGGCCGTAGACAATACGACCGGCGGCCGCAGGGGTGGCAACAACCGGTGCGGCCGCCTCCTTTTTCTTCTTAACGGCCTCCCCTTTTTCCGCTTTCTCCCGGATCTCTTCCCGGACCGGGGCATGCCCCTGTACGTCGTCGCCGAGACGGCGGAAAAGGAGATAGGCCGTCACTGCAACCAGCCCATTGAACAGGCAGGCCGTCCGGATCGTCAGGGCCACGCCCAGGGCCGGGATCAGAAAAAAACCGGCGGCCGCACCGCCCAGCACGGCGCCGAATGTGTTGATGGAATAGAGCATTCCCACCGGATAGCCGACCCGGTCCAGCGACCGGACGAAGAACCGGGAGAGGACCGGCAGCGTTGCCCCCATGAAGGTCGCGGGGACCAGGAGCACCGTCCCCGCGAAGACGAATCGGATCAGGCTGAACAAATAGAAAGAGGTATGGGTGTTCTGGTAGAGCCATCTATAAATCGGCTCCGCCCCCTGGATGAGCCACGGCAGCAGGAAGCAGTACACCGCGATCGTGCCCTCCAGGTACGCGAACATCCGGAGCGGGTCCTTCCGCCGGTCGATGAAGCGGCCGCCCAGAAAGCTGCCCAGGGCAAGCCCGCCCATGAAGGCGCACAGCACCGTGGTGATGGAAAAGGCGGTGTTGCCCATCACCAGCCGCAGCAGGCGTGTCCAGGCCACCTCGTGGATCAGCCCGGCGGCGCCGGAGACAAAAAAGGCGCAAAGCACAACCAGCCCCGCCGCCTTGAAGGAAATCAGGGATTTCCCATAGGGCGAAGGACGGGAGGTATGAAAAAAGGACATCAGATTACCTCTTGAAGGTTATCGTTTTGATCGTTTTGCCGTCGAAGCTGATGCCCTGCCCGGACGTCATCACAAACAGGACGGGGTTCACCTCGACCGTCCCGTTGAGCCGGTCGCCGTTCCTAAGCAGCACCACCGCCGTGTTTGGCCCCTTTTCGTCGAACTCGATAGAGGCGATCTTGCCCGTTTCGAACTGGAACGTTCCATAGGCCGTGCGCACGGGAAACATCGTGGTCTGCACATACCCGCTCAGGATATCGCCATTCTTCAGGGCGACCCGGTCAAATCCCCCGGGCTGGACGCCCGTCTGGGGTGGCTTAAAAATCGGGGGGGCCTCGGCCGGGGGCGGCTGGGCGGGCAGGAGAGAGAACGCGATCCGGGCGACCTTGCTGTGGTGCAGGCTGACGTCGCTTAATGCGGAGTGCATTGTGATATCCGATGCGGGACGAAGGTCATACGTTTCCTTCCGGCCGTCGTTAAAGGCGACCTCCACCTCATTGTTCATTCCGGGGTTTAAGAATTTGATCTCCTTCAGATCCCGGAAGAACAGCTTCACCTGCTTTCCCTCCCGGACGGCGTCGTAGAAATAAGCGTTGTTGATGGTAAAGTCCTGAATCACGATGGGCCGCTGCACACCGATCAGAAAGATCGAGGTCTGCAGCTTTTCCGCTTGCGCAAAGGCGCAGGGCGACTGGCCGATTCCCGTCAATGCCAAAATCAGGAAGAATCCCATTAATGTTCTTATTCTCAAAGTCATGGCTTCTCCTTTTCGATACAAATGTCTTTCTTTTCGAGGATGATTGAATCTCTTCGGGCCATTTTCGCCGGCACTTGCTTCGATGAGACAGAATCAACCAACATGGATCTCCCGCAGATTACTGCGGGAAAATCCATGTTATTGCCGGGTTCGCGTCCTTTCATCCGCCGCGGAAGAATACGGAGGCGGGCCTTCTTTGTCAAGCAGATTATTGGATTATTGACTGCCGAATTGCCTCATAATAAATGTTACCGAAGAATGGTTTACAAAGGGTAACTTCTCTCAACTCTTATTCTAAGCGCTCAGAATATGTTACTCGCCCTTACGCTCACGGCGGCTTATTTTTCTCTTTGCCCTTATGTATGCCAGCGTGAGCGCAATTCGGCATAAGAGTCTTCTCATGCCTGCTAAGCTGTAGGCTTGGGTTGTGAGGCTGAGGCCGCATTTTTTACATGTTGCCTCGTACCATGAGAACGGCATGCCGCAGTTTGGGCAAGACCAACGCGCCTTCTGCACCTCTAACCATGTTTCTCTGCCAGAACGTTTAATCAATTCAAGATTTTGAGCTGCATCGTGGACATGCGGGAGGATCTTCGCAGCCGAATACCATTGTTTATACATCTTGCAGGGGTAATCAGCGCAGTCAGAACAGTGTGTGAGGCCCCTATCCACGGCGCAATCGCGGAGCCTGCATACGCGGCAACCCATGTATACGGTGTCCGACTTGCATCCGCCGCAAGCGAGCTCCGACTTTGGAACGTTCCCGCAACAGGTGATTAACCCATCCCCGCGTCCGGTCTCTCCATGACTCCGGACCGAGCACGCGCCGCAGAAGATGCCGCAGTATGAATCGAGGTATGCTGTCATAGAGCAGCTTTCATAAAATCGCTTCTTTGGTTTCTCCGAGAGGCCACCAGACAGTGAAGTTCCCCGCCTTCAAGGAGGGGCTTG
The DNA here is from genome assembly GCA_016930745.1 of Sedimentisphaerales bacterium. Classification (GTDB taxonomy): domain Bacteria; phylum Planctomycetota; class Phycisphaerae; order Sedimentisphaerales; family Anaerohalosphaeraceae; genus JAFGGE01. The sequence goes on along the minus strand of JAFGGE010000233.1, from coordinate 8,634 downwards.
CGAGCTGCGCTTCCGGTCATTTTGTGCGCGCTGCTGCAGAGCTTGGCCTAAGTTATAGCGGGCGGCGGCATAGTCGGGCTTGATCTCCAGCGCCTTCTGATAATAAGCGATGGCTGCGTCGATCTGTCCGCGGCTTGCCATGGCGTAACCAAGGTTATTGTAAGCCTTTTCATAGTCGGGCTTGATCTCCAGCGCCTTCTGAAAATGTGCGATGGCCATATCAACCTGTCCCCGGCCCGTTAAGGCGTTGCCGAGGTTGTTGTGGGCCTCGGCATAGCCGGGTTTGATCTCCAGCGCCTTCTGAAGATGGGCAATGGCGGCGTCAGTCTGTCTGCTTCTCGCCAAGGCAATACCAAGGTTGTTGTGTACCTCCGCATAGCCGGGTTTGATTTCCAGTGCCTTCCGATAGTGGGTGATAGCCGCGTCAACCTGGCCGCGTCCCGCCAGGGCGCGGCCAAGGTTGTTAAGGGTTTCCGCATCGTCGGATTTGATTTCCAACGCCCGCTGATAATGGGCGATGGCCGCATCTACTTGTCCGCGGTTCACCAGAGCGTTGCCGAGGTTATTTATGGCCTTGGCATAGACAGGATTGATATCCAGCGCCTTCTGAAAATGAGGAATGGCCGCATCGATCTGTCCACTGCCGGCAAGGGCGAGCCCGAGGTTAGTTTGGGCGACCTCGTTGTCTGCGGTGCAGGCCAGGGCGTTGGTCCAAAGCGTCTTGCTGTCCTGCCAGTACGACGTCTGTCGCCACGTAATACCCATCAAAACCAGCACAGTCAGCGCCGGGGCGACGCCGCACACCCAGCAGCGACGATAACCCCAAGAAGCGGCGAGTTGCGCGACGCCCCAGGTCAGGGACAGAACCAGCCCGATCTGAGGCAGATATGTGTAACGGTCGGCCATTGCATGCGAACCCACCTGCACCAGGCCGATCACCGGAACCATCATCCCCAGGTACCAGAACCAGCCGACAACCACATAGGGAAACCGACGCCGCCATACCAGGGCTGCCGCCGAAATGCCCGCCAACGCCAGGACGGAAGCGACGACCTTCCAGATCGGAAAACTGCTCTCCGAAAGTGGGTAGAACACCGCCAGCCCCACGGGGTAAAAGAGGTCTCCGATATATGCCACATAGGACACGAAAGTATTGGCAACACGAGAAGAGATCGGGATGACGTCAACGGAAACAACGGCATTGCCCTGGGCAATAAACGTTGCCGCGCAGGAAGCGGCCGCAAGCGCCAGCAGCGGAAGCTTCTCGACAACCACACGCCGGGAAAACGGGAAAGATCCGCCCGCCGCCGACGGTAGCCCCAGGCGACCCAGCGGCCAATAGTCCAACAGCAGCATCACAAACGGCAGCGTTACCAGCATCGGCTTGGCCATCAGGCCAAACACAAACAACACTGCCACTGCCAGATAGCGGACTACTGAAAAAGGGCGGCGGGCATAGCCGATGTAGGCCCACAGCGTCAGCATGAAGAACAGGCCGCTGAGGACATCCTTCCGCTCCGCCACCCACGCCACCGACTCCGCCCGCAGTGGATGAACGGCAAACACCGCCGCCACAAAAGCACTGCGCCAGAGAAACCCCGTCATCCGCCACAGCACGAGGAAGAGCAGGATTGCCGCGGCGGCGTGCAGCAGAACATTGGTCAGGTGGTGTCCGCCGGCTTGCAGCCCGTAGATCTGGCAGTCCAGCATGTGGGATAGCCAGGTCAGCGGGTGCCAGTTGCTGGCGTGGACAGTCGTAAAGGCCCACGCGATGCCGCGGGCGGTCAGACCTTGTGCAACCTGCGGGTTGTCGTAGATGTACTCATTATCATCGTAGTTGGTGAAATCGTATTTGACCGTCTGTCCGAAAACCAGGGCAACCGCCAATAGAAGAAGACCGCAAACGGCAGCTGCCGTTCGGGTGCTGTGCGCCCAAAATTTCGGGTTTGAGGGGGAAGTATCTCCCGGCCGACTGCGGCGATCGGTCGTTCCCGGCGCGGCGCCCTTGCGGCTGCCGGGATCGTGATGATCCGGCGACCGGTATTTCTTTGACTTTTGACCCATTATGAAACTTCCTTCAATTGCTTGGAGTATAGGTGGGGGCGTTTTTACATGTCAAGGAATAATGTAGACTTTCTTCAACTATGCCATTGCCGACGGCCTCTACAACCTTCTTCTCTTCCCTGACAAAACGGGCATCAAGATCGCTCCGAAGAACAAAAGCCCTGATTCTCAAATCTGTTTCAACTTCTGTGATGAAATCGGCTGAATATAAAACTCGGGAAACTTCAGGCCACCTATCATCAGGCCACCTATCTCTTGACAAGCAAAAAAAACCCCCCTATACTCCGAGCCACTCGAAAGTAGTATTACGATTCAATTTGCCCCCCAGTTTCAGTAGAGGTCTTAAGAACCATATCATCATGGGTCACAGGACAAAGAAGAACCAGCCGCCCGATAACATTGATCTAAGCCGTTGTCAGGGAACACCTCTGGGGACAACCGATTTCCGCAGTGCGCCGGAAGATATTTCCCCCTCAAACCCGAAATTTTGGACACATCATGCCTATGCGGCGGCGGCAATCTGTGGTTTTCTTCTGCTGGCGATCGCCCTGGTCTTCGGCCAGACGGTCGGACATGAGTTTGTCAATTACGACGACGATCAATGCGTCTATAAGAACCCAATCGTCCAGAGGGGGCTTACGTTGGAGGGATTCCGCTGGGCGTTCACTTATGGCGACATCGGCCACTGGCACCCACTGACCTGGCTCTCCCACATGCTGGACTGCCAGATCTACGGGCTGCAAGCCGGCGGACACCACCTGACCAATGTGGTTCTACACGCCGGAACGGCGGTCCTGCTCTTCCTCGTACTGTGGCGGATGACCGGTTTTCTGTGGCGCAGCGCTTTTGTGGCGGCGGTTTTTGCCGTTCATCCGCTGCGGGCCGAGTCGGTGGCGTGGGTGGCGGAGCGCAAGGACGTGCTCAGCGGGCTATTCTTCATGCTGACTCTGTGGGCTTACGTCGGCTACGTGCGGCGCCCGACCTCCATCCGCTACGGGGCGGTGGTTCTGCTCTTTGCCCTGGGACTGCTATCCAAGAATATGCTGGTGACGCTGCCGTTCGTCCTTCTGCTGCTGGATTACTGGCCGATGAACCGCATCACCGACTTCACGCCCGGGAGCTGGCTCCGGCTGGCGGCCGAGAAATGGCCGCTGTTTGCGCTGACGATTGCGTCGTGTGTGATAACCTTCCTGGTTCCGGAGGAACTATTATACACCGATACCCGATTGCCTCTTGTACTGCGAATGGAAAACGCCTTGGTTTCATATGTCATTTACCTTTGGCAGATGATTTATCCGACCGGGCTGGCCTGTCTTTACCCTTATGCCACAGGCCACCTGCCGTTCTGGCAGGTGGCGGCTGCGCTGGGATTTTTGGCCGCCATGTCCTGGGTGATCTTTTCATTGCGTCATAAGCATCCCTATCTGATCGTCGGCTGGCTCTGGTATCTGGGAATGATGATCCCGGTAATCGGGATTGTGCAGATCTCCCACTACGCTCATGCCGATCGTTACACATATCTTCCACAGATTGGGGTATGGATAGGCGTAACCTGGGGCGTCGCGCAAGTCGCCTCTTCCTGGCGCCATCGTCGCTGGGTGGTCGGTGTCGCCTCGACACTGGTGTTGCTGTTTCTGATGGGGTTTGCTTGGCGACAGACATCATACTGGCGGAATAGTGAGACGCTCTGGACCCACACCTTGGCCTACACCGCACACAACATGATTGCCCACAGCAACCTCGGTAACGCCCTGGCAGAGCGAGGCAAGGTCGAGGCGGCCATCGTCCATTATCAGAAAGCGCTGGAAATCAATCCCGACTACCCGGTGGCCCACAACAACCTCGGCAACACCATGGCTAACCTTGGACAGGTCGACGCGGCTATCACCCATTATCAAAAAGCGCTGAGAACCAATCCCAACTTCATCGAGGCCCATAACAACCTCGGTCTCGCTCTGGCTGGGTGCGGACAGATCGATGCGGCCACCGTGCATTTTCAGAAGGCACTGGAAATCAAACCCGACTACGACGAGGCCCACAACAACCTCGGTGTTGTCTTGGCCAACAGCGGGCAGGTTGACGCGGCCATCGCCCATTTTCAAAGGGCGCTGGATATCAATCCCAACTACGCCGTGGCTCGCAATAATCTCGACCTGGCTCTGAGGGAGCGCGGACAACGCAATTAAACCATCATGCACGGTGTGGAATTTGTTGGAACCGATGTTGCCGGTCTTCACAATCTGTACAAACAATCATAATCCGCTTCCACTACGCGAGCGGCCAATCGGTCCCATAAAATTAATGTCATAATTTTATAAAACAATCTGCTGAGCCATATATCCTGAGCCATATATCCCTTGACGCACATATGACTTATTTATATACTCCCGCCGTGAAAAAACGGTGCCTTGTCAATCTCAATTTGATTTACCGTCTTTGCAGGCTCAGAATCACGGGCAGGAAAGAGCCCATTTTTGTCTGTTTCTACCTCACCAATCGTTGCAATCTGCGTTGCAAGTATTGTTTTGTCATTGACGAGAAAATAGACAAAAAAATCTTGTCCGCTGAATTCACCCGCGAGGAGACGTTTCATTTCGTGGATGAGTTTTATGCCTTAGGAACGCGCATGATGTTCCTGCTCGGCGGCGAGCCCCTTTTGCACCGGCATATCGGCGACATTGTCGAATACATCGTGGCCAAGGGCATCGTGCTCGACGTGGTTACCAACGGAACGTTACTCGGCGAGAAATACGAGGCGGTCAAAAAAGCCCATGCCGTCTGTGTCAGCCTGGACGGCGTCGGGGAAGTGAACGACGGTCTTCGCGGCGAAGGCGTCTACGAACGCGCCATGGCGGGATTGAAAAAGGCCATGGAACACGGGGTTCGCTGTCGCATCCATTCCGTCGTTTCCCGCAGCAATCTTCAAAGATTCGAGGAAACGGCGAAACTGGCCCGGGAACTCGGAGTTCCTCTCACGGTTTCGCCGCCGACCCACATCGGCAAAGCCGATTTCGAACCGCTGAATATCACCGACGAGGAATACAGGGAATTCTGGCAAAAATACCGGGAATTGAAAAAGCAGGGATACCCCATCGGAAACACCTTCGCGGCCATCGACACCGTGCGCACCTGGCCAATCGGATATCATGAGATCATGATGGACGATACGCCGTTGCCGAGGGGGTGCAAGAAACCCGTGCGGTGCGTAAGCGGCGATATCTTCTGCGGCCTCGAACCTTCGGGAACCCTGTACTATTGCGTGCAGCTGGGCTGCTATCGCGGTCCGAATGTCCGGGAGGTCGGCCTTCGCAAGGCATGGGAAATGCTTGTGGAGGACAGGCCGAAGTGTTTGTCCTGTGCAAGTATCAATATGATCGAAAATGCCATGATGATGCGCCTGGACCCAGGAGCGATTCTCGGACTTTTAAAGTTTCGTTTCTTAAAAAAATAGGAGAACGGCCATCGTAGATACGTTTCCACTGGTTCGCGTGAACTGTGCCTGCTGCGGCGGCTGGGACGCCGACCGCGTCATTCAAACGCCCGACTACGAACTACACATTGACGCGCCGTTTGAAATTTCAGCGTGCCGCAACTGCGGGCACATCTACACTTCCGTGCGTCCCGGCCGCAGCGCGCTTTTCTCGAAATTCTATCCCGACGAGTACATCTGCTACGGCGGCAAGCGCGGCGTCGACGGATTCATGGACCGAAAACGCATGGAAGGGCAGGCCGTGCAGCGCGCGAAAATGATCAAAAAATATGTCGGACAGCGAAACCCGGTTCGGCTGCTCGAAGTCGGCTGCGCCACCGGCGAGTTTATCAAAACCTGCCGCAATCGCTTCGGGTGGGAAGTTGCAGGCATCGAGCCGAACAGACCCCTGAGCGACGCGTTGAACCGTGAAGGATACCCTGTGTTGCCTTCCACGCTCGAAGACGCCGATATTCCCGACGAACAGTACGACGTGGTGAGCCTGTTCAACGTTTTGGAACATCTCTGGGATCCCGTTTATTCGTTGAAACGAATCAACCGCCTGTTGAAACCCGGCGGGCTGGCGGTTTTGGAACTCCCGAATTTCGATTCCCCTTCCCGGAAACGATTCGGGAAGCACTGGTTCCTGTACCATCTGCCCCGCCATTTATCCCACTTTACAAAAAAATCCCTGACCGGCCTCATGAATGGGTGCGGTTTCGAAAAGGTGGATATTTTGAAACAGTTCCGGCCCACGGTCAATGTCTTGAGTTTTCAATATGCCGTCCAAGATAGGATAAGATCCAATCCGGTCCGGTCGTTCTGTTCCGCGAGGAATCCCGCGATGATCGCCGCCGGGATTTTTTTCGAACTGTTGCAGAACAGAATGGGCGATTCGAATATCATCACGGCGATTTTCAGGAAGACGGCCGCGGTTTTCCAGCCGATTGTCTCCCTGTTGAAGGAGCGTACCTTATGAACCTGCTCGGCCAGTTTCAAACCCAGGTGAATACCCGCCTCATCCGGCGGAAGCCCCGGTTCTTACTGCGCGTCGCCAGGCATTTTCTGGTAAATGTCCTCTGTCGGCGAAAGACGTCTTTGCGTTCGATGGTGGTCATGATCAACACCGAGTGCAACTGCAACTGCCGGCACTGTTTCGCCAAATCATTTGGAAACGATCCGTTCCACCGCAATAAACTCACCACCGGGGAGATGAAGGCGGCGCTGCGGGAAATGGTCCAAAACGGCGTCTTCCATTTCGCCCTCCAGGGCGGAGAGCCGTTTCTGCATCCCGACCTCGACGAGCTGATCCAGGCCTGCAACCCTCCCCTGAGTTACATCACGCTCGTCTCCAACGGCGCCATGGTTACCGAGGAGATGCTGCGGCGCGTCCATGCGCTCGGCGTGGACAAAATTGCGGTCAGTATCGACAGTTATTTCGATGCGGAGCACGATGCGTTCCGGGGCCTTAAAGGCTGTCGCGAAAGGGCAATCAAGACGCTCCAGGCGGCAAGAAGTATCGGCCTCGACATCGCCATCGCCGTGACGGTTCGCAACGATACCCTCCATACCGACAGCGTGCAAAAATTGCTGGAATACGCCGTTGCCAATCAAATCACCGTGGATATCAATATTCCGCATCCCGTCGGCAATTGGGACGGCCGCATGGATTTAATCCTCACGGACGAAAATTTCAAGTATATCAACAATCTGCACAAGAAAAACCCGCGCGTCCGCCGCGACCTCTATCCGCACATCGGCCGCTCCGGGTGCCCGGCCGGGAAAGAGTTGCTTTATATGAACGTCTACGGCGACATCTTTCCCTGTGTCTTCATGCACATTTCAATCGGCAATATCCTTAAGCACAGCCTGAAGGATATTCGCCGGAACGCCTTGTCCGTTCGGGAATTTGCCGAGTATATGCCCAAGTGCATCGCAGGCGAGGACCGAGAATTTATCCGAAAATACGTGTCGCAGGGGTTCGGCGTTCCGAAACCGGCGGACGGCTTCAAAATCTTTCAACTGTCCGAACCGCCGAGGCGAAAGTAGGAAGCATTTATTTCACCCCGCCTTGAAACAGGATACGCCGCAGCCACAGGTAGTAATGCGCCAGGAAATGCCGCGACACCGGATCCCGATTTCTAACTGCCAAAAACAAATCGATGCACACCATGGTTGGTGTTTTCGGGAAAATCCAGAAAAGCCGCACAATTTTATGTCGCAATATAAATTCTTTGACCCTTCTGGGAAGAACGGGAATCATGCGGTAGAACAGGACATACGCCCGAAACAATCTGCGCAGTGTTTTGTCGGTGGTGATGCCGTAATCGTAGCAAAAATCATCCTGTTCGCCGGCGTTGATTTTTTGTTCATCCTCGGCTTTGATCATGCCGTGCTGGATTGCATACCGGACCATCGGTGTTTTCGGATAACAGGTCAAAAAGAAAAAGTTCGACTTATGAAGACCGCGCAATTGGGAAAATTCCCACGCCGCTTCATACAAATGCTGTTCATCGCGCTCGTTGGGAAGGCCAAAAATGTAATCGATAGAATACCGCATCTTGTGTTTATCAAGCGCACGGAAACACCGCCGTATCTGTTCGTTCGTTTCCGGACGATGGAGCAACGCATTCCTGTTCTTCTCGTCCATCGACTGAATGCCGATTTGCGCACGATAGCATCCGCTTGAAACAAGCAGAGCGGCAATTTCGTCATCCATGGCCAGCGGATGCCCCATACAGGTGTATGGCACACCGATCTCGGCTTTGTATCGGGCAGCAAACTCGCGAAACCATGCCTTATTCGAATACAATATATTGTCTTCGAAATCTACCAGTCGAATATGATACCTTTCCTTTGCCTGCCGAAGTTCTTCGATAATGTGATCAACGCTCCTGCGCCGATGGTCCAAACCGTTATAAAACTGCGCGTAAAAACTCAGCGAGCAGTAACTGCACGCACACATACATCCTTTGGACGTCAGTGTGTAATATCGATTTTTAATAATAATATCGTTTTCAAAAATTGATTTATCAAATGCAGGCAACGCATCGAGATCCTGCAGCGGCCGGACGGGATTTTTTATGACATCGCCGTTTTTC
>JAFGGE010000232.1 GCA_016930745.1 Sedimentisphaerales bacterium | reverse complement strand
GTTGCCAAACGCAACGGCCATTATCGTCTGGAGCATACGGCCAAGCAGCGACGCCTGACGGCCCGGCGGCGGGAGCAGGAGACGGAGGTGTTCCGGCAACGCTACAAAACTCGAGCCGGCATCGAGGGCACCAACAGCGGCCTGAAGCGAAAGACCGGGTTGGGACAGTTGCGGGTTCGCGGGGGCCCGGCGGTGTTCCATGCGATTTTACTGAAGGTGGCCGGCTGGAATATGCTGCGGGCAGCGTGCTGCGCAAGAATGCGACAAATCGTCCACGAAAGGGCCTGTCGGGGGATATTGGGCCAGATTCTTGCGATTTTGAGGTCTCGAATGACGATCCAAAGTGTCTGTATAGGCCGCAAAACAGAAATTACAGCGTACTTGCAGCGATAGGGAGAATTACCACCCCTCCATGTCGCCGCTTAAACAATACTTTTGACGGTGGTATCAAGATTAAGGATTAAGCGTGATTACGTAAAAAAAGAAATGGAAAAAATGGAGGGCATGAAAGGAATACGAGAAGATCTGTTCCCATGGGAAAATCCGGCGGAGGCCGGTTATTGCTATCGTAGCACGGGCGATAGAAGTTTGTCAACGTATTGTTTCGTTGCCTCGGCGGCATAAAATCAGGTTCTCCCCGTTTCGCGTTTCCGGTTGATTTCCATGTTGTCACCTAAAGCATACGAAACATACGCCAGCCGGGCAACTTTTCATAAATCTCCATAAAAAAAAGACCTGATGAAATCGCATCATGGTCCAGTAATACATTGCGTATTAATAGAAAAAGGCTCTTTTCGATCTCTCGGTGGATCGCGACTGTGTTCACTAAAAACCGGTGGATTGCAACGCCCCTGAATCTTGTTTTGTCTTTGCTTTTTCATGTTTTCTCCCCTTTTTATATAACTCTCTATTCCGACCTTGCCTGATAAAACGACTGCCCTTTATCTTTCCGGCGGGCCACGGGCCCCTTCATCGGCCAGTATCATCACTCGTTTCATTCGTTTAATACCCCCAATTAATTCGCCCTATCAGGGCTGTTTTTTTCATGTATCACAGAGTGTAAGTATACCCGAAACGCTCATAAATGTCAAGGATATATTAATGTCTCCTTCGTAAATCCTTGTGATATATTCGAAATAACCTCATTATTTTTGATATATCCTTGTTTTTATGAGACTGAATAAATTTATAACTTCTTAATGATAATTTCCTCATCGGTTCGTTCGAACCTTATTTCTCCGGGGATTGCATGAAATCGGGAACGCGCTGGGGGCGGCCGGATTTATCAATACAGGCCAGGACTGTAGCGCCTTCGGCCAGAAGCAGGCCGGATGATGGCCGTTTGAGCTGATATGCATGTTCAACACGGGCGGGAGATACCTTCGTACAGACGGTGGTCAGCTCGAGCGGTTCATCATAATAGGCCGGCCGGTGATACTTGACGGAGAGCTGATAGACGACAAACAGCACTCCTGTCTTTTCCAGTTCACTATAGGCCACTCCATTGGCCCGAAGCAATTCCGTTCGGCCCATCTCAAACCAGACCGGGTACACCGTATGATGCACTACCCCCGCCTGATCGGTCTCGCAGTAGCGCGGCACAATCGTGATCGTATGGGACTGATTCGTAGACCCCTCTGGCGGTTCCATCATTCCCTCGTATCAGTAAAAAAGCTAATGGATGAAACTCGATACGCCGTTTAGCAGTACATATCAGGATAAGACCGGGGAAAGATCCCCCTGGCGTTCCGCCAGGCGGTCCAGCAAATGGGTGCGTACCGGACAGTTGCACAGGTGGATATCGGAAAAATCCACGGCATGCGGACAGGTTGGGCCCTCGTCCGATAAACATTGCACACAACGACTTTCTCCGAATCGAGCCAGCCTGGAAAAATCTGTCCGGTCGCAGCACTGAAAATTATTGGGGCAACTGAACGCGGCAAAAGGATCTTCGGCAAGCACGGTAGTTTTACATCTTCGCACGGGACCTCCCGTTCTTATCGTTATCCGATTCGTCGGTATTTGACAACAAATCTGGTATCGTCCACCAGCGGGTTTTCGCCTTAGATTTTTATGGAACAATGGCTCCATAAGGAGGTGTTCTTGAAAAAACAACCCAAAACTCATATCCTAATAACCATGTATGAATAGCCGAATACCGGAAATTAATGTGGAAACTGACAGTTGTAATAACGCACTATTTCTGTTAGACTGAGGATTCTATTCGAATCGAAAGCGGAATGAGGGAAATTCAGGTATTAAATCACAGGGCAGGGGAGTACTTATGAAGCGAATTCTAACTCTTTCAATCGTGGTGTGGCTAGCCGGGGGAATTTCTTTTGCTCGGACCGAGGCCCGGCTGCTCCGTTTTCCGACCATCCATGAAAATAGGGTGGTGTTCTGTTATGGAGGGGATTTGTATACCGTTGCCGCCAAAGGAGGCGTCGCCCGACGGCTGACCAGCCATGAGGGATATGAAATGTTTCCACGGTTCTCCCCGGACGGCAAAAAGATCGCCTTTACCGGTCAATATGACGGCAACACCGAGGTCTTTCTCGTGGATGCCGACGGCGGCGTTCCGATTCGACTGACGTATACGGCCACCCTGGATCGGGACGACGTGTCCGACCGGATGGGGCCCAACAACATCGTAATGGGATGGACCAGCGACGGTAAAAACATTGTGTTTCGCTCTCGTATGACTTCCTTTAATAGTTTCATTGGAAAACTTTATACCATCCCCATCGAAGGGGGCATGCCGGTCGAAGTGCCTCTGCCTCGGGGGGGATTCTGTTCCTACTCGCCGGATGATACAAAATTGGCGTACAACCGGATTTTCCGCGAATTTCGGACCTGGAAGAAATATCGCGGCGGGATGGCAGACGATATCTGGATCCATGATTTCAAGACCCGCGAAACGGTAAGCATCACCGACAATCCGGCCCAGGACATTATCCCCATGTGGCATGGGGATCGGGTGTATTTCCTCTCCGATCGCGATGAAAACGGGCGGATGAATCTGTATGTATACGATCTGAACAGCAAACAGACGCGTACACTGACCGACTTTGCCGATTTCGATATCAAATTTCCTTCCCTCGGCAAGAAGGCGATTGTGTTTGAACAGGGCGGGTATCTGTTTCGGTTTGATCTGGAGACGGAAACCAGCAAACGTCTCAAGGTGTATATCCAGGAAGATGCTCCGGATGCCCGTACAGCGTTACGGAATGTATCCGGCAATATCAGCAACGGCCAGATCGCCCCGGACGGCAAGCGGGCTCTGTTCGGCGCCAGAGGCGATGTGTTCACTGTGCCGGCCGAGCATGGGGCAATCCGCAATCTGACACAGACGCCCGGCGTTCATGAGCGAAACAGTACATGGTCGCCCGATGGAAAATGGATCGCCTACATCAGCGACGCTACGGGCGAGGATGAAATCTATCTCATCCCGCAGGATGGCAGCGGCCCGGCCAGGCAGATCACAAAAGACGCCGATACCTACAAATATGACATCCGCTGGTCGCCCGACAGTAAAAAAATCCTGTGGGCCGACAAACGGCAACGCCTCCAATATGTCGATGTCGAATCAGAAGGGATTACCCAAGTCGACCGGGCGACGGCGTGGGAGATGCATAATTATGCATGGTCGCCGGACAGCCAATGGATTGTATACACCCGGCCGGAAGTGGAGACCGTCAGTCGGATCTATTTGTATTCCCTGGACAAGAAAGAATCGTATCCGATTACCGATACATGGTACGAAGCGGATAACGCCGCATTCAGCTCGGATGGTCGATTTGTCTTTTTTGTCTCCAATCGGGATTTCAATCCGATCTACAGTTGGACGGAATGGAACCATGTATATCTCGACATGGCCCGCATCTATTTTGTGACTCTGGCCAAGGATGCTCCCTCTCCGTTTGAGCCAACCAGCGATGAGGTGCAGATCAAGAAAGACGAATCGAAGGACGATTCGGAAAAGAAACCGGACGAAAAAGAAAAGAAAGCCGAGGAGGGTAAGGAAGAGGCCAAAGACGAAAAAGCCACGGAGAAAGGCCTTCGTGTCGACATCGATGGAATCATCGGACGTATCCTTGCTCTGCCGATCGAGGCATCCCGTTATTACAATCTGACCTCGGTCGGGGATTTGCTCTATTACAACCGCAACGGCAGCAAGGACCGCGGTTCGAAATTATTGGTTTACGATCTCAAAGAAAAGAAAGAAACGGAAATCGGTTCGTATGGGTACGAAATCAGCGCCGACGGCAAGAAGATGCTTCTGGCCTCCGGCGGGCGGTATTCCATCATCGACCTGCCCAAAGGAAAGGCGGAGATGGGTAAGATCCTGGACCTGGGCTCCATGGAGGTGGTGCTGGATCGACGCGCCGAATGGAACCAGATCTTCCACGAGTGCTGGCGGCAGATGCGGGAATTCTTCTATGTGCCCAACATGCACGGCGTCGATTGGGAGGCGATGCGAGAGAAATATGAGCCGCTGGTAACCCGTGTGCGGCACCGGGCCGACCTGACCTATATCATCGGAGAGATGATCGGCGAATTGCATGCAGGACATGCCTATGTCGGCGGCGGAGACTATCCCAGACCGGCCCGGATCAAGATGGGCCTGCTGGGAGCGACCATCGCCAAGGATCGGGAGAGCGGTTACTTCCGGATCGAAGAGATTCTCCGCGGGCAGAACTGGGATCGTTCTCTTCGCTCTCCCCTGACGGAGATGGGAGTCGATGCCAACAAAGACGACTATATCCTGGCCGTTAACGGAAAATGTACAAAAGAAGTCAGCAATTTATATGAGTTGCTGATCAACACCGCCGGCAGACAGGTTACCCTCACCCTGAACGAAAAACCACAAACCGAAGGCAGCCGGGATGTGATCGTAATCCCAACCGAGGATGAGTCGCCGCTTTACTATTATCAATGGGTGCAGGGCAATATCGAGAAGGTCGGCAAAGCAACCGACGGAAAGGTGGGTTATCTCCATGTGCCCGATATGGGTCCGGCAGGCCTGAACGAGTTCGTAAAGCATTTTTATCCCCAGCTTCGCAAGAAGGCCCTGATCGTGGATGTCCGGGGCAACGGCGGGGGCAATGTCTCGCCGATGCTGATCGAGCGGCTGCGGCGCGAGGCGGTGATGATCGACGTGGCCCGCAACGGCGCCCCGCGGGTGGACCCGGGGGAGATGCTGTGGGGTCCGATGGTCTGTCTGTGCGATGAGTTCAGCGCCTCGGATGGGGACCTGTTCACCTTCCGGTTCAAACAGCACAAGCTGGGCACGGTGATCGGCAAACGAACCTGGGGCGGCGTGGTGGGCATTCGGGGCTCCCTGCCGCTGCTGGATGGCGGCGACCTGCGAAAACCCGAGTTTTCGCGCTATGACCTGGAAGGCAAAGAATGGATCATCGAGGGGTACGGCGTGGATCCGGATATTGTCGTCGATAACGATCCCGCCCAGGAATACGCCGGGACCGACCAGCAGCTTAACAAGGCGATCGAGGTCATTCTGGAGCAGTTGCGGACACAGGAAAAGACGATCCCGCCGCTGCCACCGTATCCGGTGCGTTGAAACATGTAACCGGATGATGCCGAGAAGAAGCTGGTATCAAGAAATAGGTTATTCTACAAAATGTAGAAGATTTATATCCCGTGAAGCAGAAGAAGCGAATAGACTCTGTTCATAATGGGGATGCCAAACGTTTGAACATGAAAACAAACAAACGCTTATGCATCCTCATCGGACTTTTCGTTTTAATTGTGTTGTTTTTTTCTCTTTGTTTATTTGCGACGATGTTGCAGAGGCCATTACAAAAACTATATGAAAAGAAGGTTCTTGAAGGGGAAACTGCACCGGATGTCACGAAGCAAAATGCAGTCCGTCAGACACTGGAAATTCGACAGATCAAACCAGATTGGCAGTATGCAGGGCGCGAAAAACATTTTAGGATTGATCGATGGAAAGAAAGAGGAGCGGGGTATGCTAAACAAGTCTATTATGATGCCAAGTATGCTAACATCCTTTTTGAAACAGATGAGTACTATTCAGGTAAGAGTTTCATGACTCGGGAAGGACAAGTGTGGGAAGTATTGAGTCTTACATATGATTATAATACATCACAATTTTATATAAACTACGTTGGTCAAGATCAGGATTTGGAGAAGTTAATTAATAGCCTTCCCTTTTATCAGAGTGGCTTATCTTCCGGATCTTATGCAAAAACACCTAAAGAAACGATTGATTTAGTGGAAGAGATTTTAACGAAATGGGATCGATCCAGGCTTTAACTCTGATGAGATGGTCATTTATATTCAGTATATGTATACTCGTAACCGTGGCATCCGGGGTGTTATCTATCGCTAGCCCACAGACACCCGCTGCACAGCTTACCACCGATCCTGACCGGCTGGGATTCGATGAAATTGTTTTTGTAAAACGAAAGCCCTATTCCTCCGACCACTATTATACCGATATCAACAACGGCACCAATCCCGACCGTTTCCTCCCCGACAACGGCATTTATATCTATAACCTCCGCACCCATCAACAGCGACCCGTGGTTACCGCGGCCGGCCTGCCGGGAGGCAAGGGCTTTATCGGCAAGATCAGTCTGTCTTTCGACGCCAAGAAGGTTCTCTTTGACTTTCGCGAGAATGCCGACGCGGGTTTTCGCATCTGGGAAGTGCACGTGGACGGGACGGGATTGCGGCAGGTATCATTCCCTCCCCCCGACGAAGCCCAGAAAGTGGCCCGCTGGGGCAGACCCTGGCACACCGACGACATCCATCCCTGCTGCCTGCCGGATGGCGATATCATTTTTTCCTCAACCCGCTGCGAGCATACGATCCTCTGCGGCGGTTCCGCGCACCTGGTAGCGCCTGTGCTGCATCGGATGGATGCCGACGGCGGCAATATCCGACAGCTCAGCCAGAGCCCCGTCAGCGAGTTCTGCCCGGTGGTCCTGGTGGACGGCAGGGTGATGTACCACCGCTGGGAATACGTCGACAAGGGCGCCCGGGTCTGCAAGACGATCTGGTCCATGAATCCCGATGGTTCCATGCCCCAGGAGTTGTACGGCGTGGCCGACGACACCACGACCGTCTATATGTATCCCCAGGCCATACCCGGAACCACGGATCGGATCGTCTGCGTCGGCACGTGTCACTATCCCCAGGGGGGCTGTGTGGGAGCGATCATGCTTATCGACTTGCAGCAGGGCCTGCGCCGACGGGGCCCCGATCCCGATGAGGCCGGATATATCCAATGGGACAGTAACTACGCTGTAACGAATCTTACCCCGCACGTGTTTATCGAGAGACGGACCGAACCGGGCTGGCATTTCCTTACACAAGACGGCAGGTATGTCCATGACCGTGAAGGAACAAGCGGAAATCTCTATACGCATCCCTATCCCGTCGGCGAAAAGCAGTTTCTCGTTTCCTACAAATCCAATCCAAGCGATCATTACCAGAATGTGCCGAATGCCTATAGCCTGTATCTTATCGACACCGAAGGAAACCATGGCCTTATTTACAATGATCCGGCTCTTTCCTGCTGGCACCCAACACCGCTGGTCGCTCGGAACATCCCTGCGAAAATCCAAACAGAGTATGATTCGAAATATGCCCAAAGCAATGAAGCCCTGTGCATTCTCAATAATGTCTACCAGGAAATGGATGGTGTAATCCCCGGCCAGGTCAAATGGCTGCGCATCAATGAGGCGGTCCCGCGATACTGGGATACCGGCAGGCGATGGGGCACGGCCACGAGCAGCTCCAGTTGGAAGGCGGCTCTCTGGCCCCGAGTACAATGGGGTGTCGTGCCTGTGGAAGAGGACGGCTCGGCCTATTTTACAGTACCGGCCAATCGAAATATTTTTTTCCAGGCCCTGGATGAAAATTTCAGGGAGCTCCAGCGGGAACGAACGTATGTCAATTACCGCCCCGGCGAAGTGCGTTCCTGCGTCGGCTGCCATGGGAGAAACAACCATACCGTCGATCATGCCAGGCCGCGTGCGCCCCTGGCCTTACGACGTCCCCCCAGCGCTCCACAGCCGCAGCCCTGCGATCTTGTCGAACACGGCGGAGACGGGCTCGCACGCCAGGCGATTCATTACCCCAGCGATATCCAGCCGCTTTTTGACGCCAAGTGTGTTTCCTGTCACGGCAATGAGAAAACCGAAGGAAACCTCCTATTGACGGCTGACTTGACGGAATATTACAATACCTCGTACGAAGAACTTTGCAAGAAGCAGTTGGCCGGTCCTATCATTCCGGAATTCACCTCCTTTTTGGAAGGCGACCGGGGCAATTACAACGGCTCCTTTCTTGCTCCCAAAAGCCTCGGCTGTTACCAAAGCGTATTAATACAAATACTTACGGATACATCGCACCCAAAGAACGCCCATGAGGATCATACCAAGATGCTCGATCCCTGTGAACTGATGATCCTGAGCCGATGGGTGGATACCAATTATCAGTTTTACGGCACGTATTACGGCCGGCACCATTGGCATTGGGCAAATGCGGATCCTGCAAATCCAGCCTATGATCCCGCTGATTTTCGGCGCAAGCCTCTCTTCGAGGAGGCCGTCAGCAAATACGCTCCGGCCTGGCATCGATAGCGGGCCTATGACGATTCGGCAATCCGCCTTCTGCGCCGGTTTACTCCCCCGACTCCTCCAATTTGCTGAATGCCGTCATTAAAATCCCTATGCCGGTACGCCCGCACTTTGCCGTCCATCAGTTCTTCTTCCAGTTCCCGTGTGTCACCGTAATGGGCTTTGAGTCGATACAACTCGGACGTCAGCTCCATTCGTATTGTAGCATACGCAGGATCGTCGACGACATTGTTCATTTCCCGCGGATCCTTTTGCAAATCATATAATTCCCAGGCATCGATGTCATAGTAGAAGTGCATCAGCTTATAACGTCGGGTGCGGATTCCGTAATGCCGCTTGACCATGTGTACGGCCGGATATTCGAAATAATGGTAGTAGCAGGCCTTTCGCCAGTTCGGGAGTTTTCGGCCTTCAAGCATAAGGCTGAAGCTTTCACCCTGCATATCTTTCGGGACCTGAGCTCCGCATAGTTCGAGGATCGTCGGAGCGAAATCCACATTCATCACCAGTTCGTCGTTCGTCGAACCTGACCTGATGACTCCCGGCCAGCGGATCAACAGCGGCATTCGATAGGATTCCTCATACATGAACCGCTTGTCAAACCAGCCGTGGTCGCCCAGATAGAAACCCTGATCGGAGGTATAAATAACCACGGTATTGGCGGCCAGCCCTTCCTGCTGGAGCCAGTCCAGCACTCGACCTACGTTGTCGTCCACCGATGCGATACAGCGGAGGTAATCCTTGATATACCGCTGATATTTCCATCGGACCAGCTCATCTCCTTCGAGATTGGCTTCTTTAAAAAGCCGATTCTTCGGCTCATAAACCGCATTCCAGGCTTGTTTCTGCTGGTCGTTCATTCGTCCCGGAGCGCCGGTCAGCTTGAGGTCGTTGGGCGTCAGATGCTTTGCCACCATCATTTCCTGCTCCCGGGCCGCATCGCTGCGGGTGGCATAGTCGTCAAACAGGTTATCCGGCTCGGGAATCGTTACATCGTCGTACATTGTCAGATGATCCGGGCCCGGCTGCCAGTTCCGATGCGGGGCCTTATGATGATACATCAGGCAGAAGGGTTTCTCCGGATCGCGGCCCTTGAGCCATTCCAATGCCCGATCCGTAATGATATCCGTTACATACCCTTCGTATCGTTTCCTCTGGCCCATCTCGATCATATCGGGATTGTAGTACTCCCCCTGCCCCGGAAGGATGTTCCAGTAATCGAAGCCAGTCGGATCGGTCTTGAGATGCCACTTGCCGATCATGGCGGTCTGATACCCATTGGCCTGCAGGATTTTCGGAAAGGTCTGCTGGCTGGGGTCAAACTGCTGGCGATTGTCAAGGACTCCATTCATATGGCTGTATTTTCCTGTCAAAACCACGGCACGAACCGGCGCACAGATGGAATTGGTACAGAAGCAATTATCAAACCGCATCCCTTCGTCGGCGATTCGATCGAGGTTGGGGGTTGTGTTAATCCGGCTGCCGTAGCAACTCATCGCATGCCAGGCGTGATCGTCACTCATGATGTAAATGATATTGGGCTTCTGTTTCGCGTTTGTCTGCATGCTCTGTCCACAGCCCGGAAGAGACATTGCTGCCGCGGTCAAACCTGCCGCTTTGAGAAAGTCACGCCTGTTCCAACATTGAGTCGTCATTATTTCGCTCCTTTACTGATCCTCTCTTGAGTCGGAAATGATCGGTTTCATTCGTATTCCCACTTGAGTATCCAGGGATCATTCGTTCGCTTTTGAAAGGATTTGAGTTTTGTCTTCATCTCTTCCAGCACCATTCCATACGTTGGATCCTCGGCAAGATTTTTAACCTCGTCAGGATCGTTCTGCAGATCGTACAATTCGAATTTGGGGCGATGGAGGTAAGCCTGAACACGGCGTTTGGCGTAATATTCTTCTTTTCGTTTGAGGACGCCCTGCCAGGTCGGCGAGGCGTACAAGTCGGATGCGAACGGATATTCCAGGCCGTGGGCGATATTCCAGATGAGCTTGTATCGGCGGCCGCGCACCACCCGCATCGGATAATACATGGTAATTTCATGGAACGTATGGGAGGCATAGATTTCATCCCATCCGGCCGGATGCTCCTGCTCAAGCACGGAGGCAAACGACCGTCCGTGGAACGAATAATCCTTTGGTGTGGCATTACACAAATCCAGAATCGTCGGCGTGATGTCGGCATAATTGACCATGGCATCGGTTATAACGCCTGTTTTTCGTGCAAATGGATTTCGTACAACGCAAGGCAGCCGCATTCCCGGCTCATACAGTGTGGTTTTGGCCCCCGGAAATGCAATGCCGTTGTCCGACAGATAGATCACCACTGTGTCATCCCAGCGGCCGGTCTGTTTGAGAATTTGTAAAAGCCGCAGCAAACCCTTATCGGCCCGTTCGACGGAATCATAATAGTGGGCCAGTTCTTCGCGGCATTCCGGCAAGTCCGGCAGGTAGGACGGCACAATTACCTGATCCGGCTTGAAGGTGTCGCCGTCCCGGCGGAAGGGACGATGCGGCTCGGTCGTACAAAAATATAAAAAGAACGGCCTTTCATCCCGCGCGGCAATGTAGGATTCGCATTGACCGGCGCCCGCCTCGGGGGAACCGCCGGGAATCACTTGCTGGAATGCATACACTTCGTCGGGCGCTACATGGTACTTGCCCCATCGGGCCGTGCGGTAACCGGCCTCGGCCAGCAGGTTCGGAAGAGAACGCACATAGTCAAAGCTGCTGAAATGATGATAGGCATGCTGATGACCGTATTGGCCGTTGTAGTGATTGTACAAACCGGACAAAATCACCGATCGGCTTGCGCTGCAGGAAGCCGTCGTGCAGAAGGCGTGGGTAAAGCGGGTTCCGTTTTCGGCGAGCCTATCCAGTCCCGGTGTCCGAATGACGGGATTGCCATAACACCCTGCATCGGCGCTTCCCTGATCATCCACCACATAGAGAATCACATTCGGCCGTTTTGTCGAGGGGGCTTTTTCCTGTGCCGCTGTACAGGCCCCCAGGGAAAGAGCGGCCCCGGCCAGTCCGAAACCTTTTAAAAAATCGCGTCTATTTGATTTCGATTTCACAATTTCCTTCTCCCAATAAGAATTGTTATTTCTATGATCCTTTTGCCAGTGGGATTTCAAGCTGGCTGGGCCTCGGTTTTACGGTTGCCTGGTGTTTCTTTACTTCCTCTAACAGATCCGCCATGATCTCGGGATGCTGATTTCCCACTTCATATTGTTCACCCGGATCGATTTCCACGTGGAACAAAAGAGGAGGATCATGTTTTTGGATTTTCTGTCCCATATATTCCGTTTTTGTGAATAAGTGGATTTTCCAAGGCCCTTTACGCAAGGCCCGCAATTGCGTTCCGCGATAATACACCATGATATCTCTTTTGCCGGGTCCTTTCCCGGTAAGCAGCGGAACCAGACTGTACCCATCATAAATTCGGTCCTCGGGCATAACGGCGCCGGCCAGTTCTGCCAGTGTCGGAAAGACATCCAGCGTGCTGGCCGTGTCGGTCAACAAAGAACCGGCATGGATCGTCCCCGGCCACCAGGCAATCGCCGGTTCCCGCATACCTCCCTCCCAGGTACTGCCTTTGCCGTCGCGAAGAGGACCGGCGCTTCCGCCGTGCTGCTTGTACACCAGCCAGGGACCGTTGTCCGAGCTGAACAGCACCAGCGTATTTTCCGCCACCCCCTGTTTACGTAAAGCATCCAGTATTTGCCCAACGCTCCAGTCGACTTCTTCGACGACGTCTCCATACAGACCCCGCAGACTGCTGCCTCGAAACTCTTTATTAGAAAATAAAGGAATATGAGGCATGTTGTGAGCCAGATAAACGAAGAACGGCCTGTTCTTGTTTTTGGTGATGAACTTCAGCGCCTCCTGCGTATATCGCCGGGTAATGGTATACTGATCAGCAGGACGTTCGATTATTTCTTCATCCCGCATCAAAGGCACATTAAAATATTCGACTTCCGGTTTTGTATTGGCATCCTTCGGAGCATCTTTTATCCGATCCATATCGTTGCTATAGGGGATGCCAAAGTACGTATCAAATCCGTTGCTGGTCGGAAGAAACGCGGGCAAATGTCCCAGATGCCATTTTCCAAAACAGCCGCTGGCGTATCCCTGCGGCTTGAGCATTTCAGCGATTGTGACTTCGGATTTCGGAAGCCCGCCGCCGGAATCGGGGAACAGGACCGCCCGCTTGTCGCTGCACATCCCGCTGCGGATCGGCAGCCGCCCGGTAAGCAGGGCCGCTCGGCTCGGAGTGCAAACGCTGGCGGCGGAATAAAACTGAGTCAGTTTGGCCCCCTCGGCGGCCATTCGATCCAGATGGGGAGTTTTAAGAGTGGGGTGACCGAAACAACTTAGATCCCCATATCCAAGATCGTCTGCATAGATGATCACAAAATTCGGTTTTTTCTCGGATATCGCTCCGGCGCCTACCGCCGGCCCGACTAATCCTGCCGCGGCTGTCCATCCCATGGCCTTGATAAAGTCGCGTCGATTCATCATTCGTCCTCCCGCAAGAGGTATCTCATTCTTACAATCCGCATGAACGTCGCTTACTTCTGTTTGTTCAACTCGCCCCAGGGAACCACATTACCCCGTTTTATCCAGGCATTGTACATGGTTTCGAGTTCTTTCACAATCTCCGGATGCGCCTCTGCCAGATTATGCATCTCGGTTCGATCTTCCCTGAGATTATATAGTTCCCACGGGCCCGGATGTCGGGAGACCAGTTTCCAGTCGCCTTTACGAACCGCCCTGTTTCCCTCATGTTCCCAGAACAATCCTTCCGGCCTCTCGATTGGGCGATTCTCCAATGCCGGCACGAGGCTTCGTCCTTCCATCGGCTGTATCACGTTGTCTTTGTATTGTTTTGGATACTCGGCCCCGCCCACATCCGCACAGGTCGCCATGATATCGATCAGATGCCCTGCCTGAGATCGCAATTG
>JAFGGE010000231.1 GCA_016930745.1 Sedimentisphaerales bacterium | reverse complement strand
TCTCAATCAGTATCTGCTGGATAAGCACTTTGTGGTATCGGCATCTCTTGATCTGTCCGGTTTGCCGAATGTGCTGTCGGCCATGGCCTGCGGCCTCAAGCCGGTTGTGCACGATTTCCCCGGTGCGGAACAATGGCTCGACAGTTCCTGTCTGTTCGGCATTTCCGAACAATTCTGCGATTTGGTTCTTTCCGGGGACTATCGACCGCAGCGCTATCGTCAGATCGTGGAGCAGCGGTATCGTTATCGCTACTGGACTCGATCGATCAACGATGTGTTGTATAAGCTGGAAAAGAATCCCGTCGTAAAAACAACCACCCCGACCTTTACTCCCATGCAGTTGCCGGCTTTTGGCAAGGAGACGGGGCCCACATGGCAGCCGACTGTGGAGCACAGGCCCGGGGCACCCTCAGTCATGGAACCCAGAACGATTCCGATTACGCCGATCGATATGACCCATAAGGAAATTCCTGTTTCTCATGATCCGGTTCAAACCGAACCCTCTTTGCCGCAAGAAGCGTTCCCGCCGGTATCCTCCCCGGAAAAAAAGACGAACAGGTCATATTCCGAACTGGGACGCTCGCGCGTAACCGAACGAATGGCCCGAGAGGCCCTGGAAGCGACCCGTGCTCTGGAGGAACTGGCTCGAAGGGACAGTAAAACGACCGAGAAGAAACCGTGGCAGGAACCTTCTGTTTTTCACGAGGGCTGGTCCGGGAGCGGCTTTAGCACTATGGATGCCATGACACAGGAAGATCAGCTTCAAAAGATGGCCGGCGAGTTTTCCGGCATTCCCAGCCCGGGAATTGAACCGATGGAAAATATCCCGATCGTCGGGGAACCCCACGTCCCTTTTACGAAATAGACAATTCGGTGGGCGAGCCGGGCGGGCTGGAAGCGCTCGATCCATTTGCCGATCCTTCGAATCCAGCGGAGCCGGCGCAAAAAGTCCTGATCGAAATCGAAGGCGGTCTGGCCGAGTCAGTCTGTGCCGAGCCTGCGATTCGCGCTTATAAGGCAAGCCATTTTAGGCAGGTGGAGGTTACGGTTTGCTCTCGCTGCTGTGATCTGTTTCGCAACCATCCCAGTGTGGCCAATTTTACCGCCGAAGGCGATACGACGCTGGCGGGCGAGTTTGATGTTTGTTTTACATTAACCGGATTCGTACAGGCCCAGTGTCAGGGCATTCATCCGGTGGACTGGTACGCCAAACAACTGGAAGTCGGGTTGCCGGATCGCGCGCCATGGCTGTGTTTGGACAGTTTCGATTATGTGCGGATGCAGCGTTTTGATATTGAAAAGCTGGGCCATCCTCGGATCGCCATCGCCGGCAGCAGCGACTGTCCCGACGGACAATGGACGCAGGAGAAATGGAACGCCTTGGGCGGGATGCTGGAAGAAAAGCTTCATGCTTCGGTGATTCAACTGTCCGGCCAGAACGATCAGCCGATGGAGAAAGGCCTGAATCTCATCGACCGGCTCTCTCCTCGGGAGGCGGCGACCGTGCTGAGCTGCTGCGATCTCCTGATCTGCATGGACAACGGATATCTGGATCTGGCGGCGGCCGTACAGACGCCTTATCTGGTCTTGTTGCATCATCCTGACCCCTGGGTGAGACTCCATAGGGAAGGGGGGTATTTCGTACAGGAGCAGGACCGACATGCGGAAGAAATATCGGTCGAATCCGTAATGGAGGAAATTCTCCGGTTTTGCCGATCGCAGCCGAAGGAAAAATAAAGGTCGATTCTAACGAATGATTTCCAGAATTGCCGATTACTCAAGTCCGTTGGTAACGGTGCTGATCAGCACCTACAATCGGCCTTTGTACCTGCCCCAGGCCCTGAAGAGCATACTTGCGCAGACCTATCGCCATCTGCAGATCATTCTGGTGCGGGACGGCGGCGAGCCGGTCCGGTCGGTTATTGAACCGTATCTGGCCGATCCTCGGCTGACTTTCATTGATCGCCGCGAGAACTGGGGCCTGCCCCGCTCCTTCAATCAGGCCCTTGAACAAGCCAGAGGAAAGTATATTTGTTATCTCGGCGACGACGATCTGTTTTACCCGCATCATGTCCGGACGCTGGTAGAAGCGCTGGAAGGACAGAACGAGTACGAAGCGGCGTATACCGATTTATATAAAGTGCATTGCCGCATCGAACCGGATGGGAAGCGCACCGCTCTGGCGAAAAATATCGAAATCAGCCGGGATTATGACCGCACCAGCCTGCTGCAATTCAGCCATATTCTGCATGTGAGCCTGATGCATACCCGTAAAATTCTGGAGCGGACCGGACCTTACAACGAAAATGTTCATGTGCTGATCGATTACGATCTGATTCGACGAATGGCTTTTTTTACGGATTTCAAGCACATTCCTACCGTGACCGGAGAATTTTATGCCGCCATCGAACAAGATCAGGACAAATGTTCGCGAATCAGCAATCGTAAACGCAAAGACCGCACAAGCTATATCCTGAACCTGTTAGGGATTTACAGTTCACGTCCCCCCAAACCATGGACAAAGCTGCAGGATACCTCTTTGACGCTCCTGGCCGAAATGGTCGATGAAAATCTCTTGATTGCTCTGGAGCAGATCTGGTCCCATACCTTTTTCCCCTATCGGATTTATTTGCCCTTGCCGGAGGCCCAGTTGCGGCAGCTCAAAACGATTGTTCCGAATATCCTTGGCGTACCGGTGCGCCCCGGCGCCGGCGCACAAGAGCGGCTGGACGCCGTTTTGCGCTGTTGTGACGGGGAGTATATCGCTATTGTGCCCTCGACATGGCGGATTCGATACAACGAAGTGGCCTGGATTGAAAAATCTCTATACGCGCTGATGCATTGTGCGGATCCCAAACAGGCATTTGATCTGATCGGATCGTGTCCGGAACGATGGGCGGCGGTATTTCGTCGTCAACAGCTCATGGCGGCACGCCGATTGCACAAGGATAAGCCGTTGTTGGAATCGATTCAGGCGGCGGGTATTTCGTTGCGGTCGCCGCATCAGCAAGAATGGCCGTTTCAGTTTGAGAATATGACGACAAGCGGGCAAATGCTGGAAAAACAGGGGATGTGGGCCGAAGCCGCACGGCTCTTTGAGATGGCGCAACAGCGGTACGGAAACGATCTGTGGATGATGACAAGAAGGGCCAATGATCTATACCATGCCGGACGATTTATGGAGGCGGCAGAATTTGCCGCACAGGTGAATTCGATTCGACCTTCTCCGGCGACGCTTCTGATCGAGGCGCGGGCCCGACGAAACAGCCGGGGGGATCGAGAGGCGATTGGACTGTTGAAACGAGCGGAAATGATACTGGAAGGAAGCGAGCTGACCTATGCAGGATAGAGAGCAGGAACAACCCGCCCAGATCACCGACGGGGTGGATACGCCGACGGGGCAAATCTGGCCGGAGGAAATCACCCGAACGCCGATCCCTGATCTGGGCTGGACGCAGTATTACGATATCGTCAAGGAACTGGCGGATTGCTACGCCGGCGTGGGGGACTTCCCATCGGCCCTGCATTACTACGACAAGGCCGCCACTCTCGGACCGGATGAGCCCGGGCCGTATGTGGGGATGGGGGTAGTGGCATTGCAGCAGGATCGACTGGATGAGGCCGAAACCGCCTTTCGCGTCGCCTGCCGGCTGGATCCGAACTGCAGCAAAGGGTATTGCGGCCGGGCCATGGTGGCCGAACAGCAAAACGACTGGCCGCAGGCGTTCGAATTCTATCTTAAAAGCCTTGAATTGAACAGTGACGATCTGACGGCCCTGTTGGGGCTGTTTCAGATGTCTTGCCGGATCGGATCCTTTGAAAAAGTGATCTACTATTTAGAGGTCTACCTGGATATGCATCCGGGGGATACCTCGGTCATGTTTTGTCTGGCTACCTTATGGCTTCGAGAAGGGAGACTGGAACCGGCCCGGCGTCGGCTTAAGGAGTTGCTGTTGTTGGAGCCGAACCATGCGGATGCGGCTCACCTGCTGGAAGAAGTGGAAAATAAACTTGTTCACCCTGTTTGCCAGGAGACCTGATCCATGAATCCTCCTCACCAAATCATGACAACGGAGACAGAAGATCTGGCCTCCGCCGGTTTTACGCAGATGATCGATTATCTGGAAAATCTGCTGATCCGCCAATTGGAAAAACTTCGCAAATACGATCTGGATGCCGCCATTGTTTTGGCGGAAGAGGCCAACACGGTAGCGATGGCCCTGGCGCGAGAAAAGGTGCTGGATCAGCCCTCCCATATAGAACATCGCCGCCGAATCCAGAAGTTGTATCGAGATATTAGTCTGGTGATCTCTACCGAACGGTCGGAGGTGGCGCAGAAACTGTCCGCTATTCGAAAAGGGATCAAGGTTTTGGGAATGTCCCGATAATCGGATTCGAATGAAAAATTGCGTACAAGGAATCCTGGTGTTTTACAGATGATGGATAAAGTCGTCATCCCGGACGAATACGATTATGTGGGAGTGTTTCTTACCGAAGCATGCCATTTGTCATGCGCGTACTGTATTACACGGCATCATGGGGCTTCCTTTGGCGCCAATCAGTACAATTTACTTTCTCCCGAGCAGTGGATTGAAGGACTAAACCGGATGGATTTGCCGCCGGATGTTCCGATTACCCTGCAGGGGGGAGAACCATTTTTATACAAGGGAATCTGGCCAATCCTT
>JAFGGE010000230.1 GCA_016930745.1 Sedimentisphaerales bacterium | reverse complement strand
GTCGCCGTAGGAGACCGACTGGATCACCGATCCGGCCGCATCCGTCAGCGTCACCCGTTCGCCCCCGTCGTCCAGACGGCCCGAAAATTCTCCGCCAATGGTGGATGTTACGCCATAACGAGCCTGGTATTTTGTTGCATCACGGACCAATACCATGCGCTGCTGCGGTTCCAGGATCATGGGGGCGGGGGTATTGATCGAGACGACAATATCATCGAAATATACTTGTGTCCATTCGTCCCAGGCTGTTGTAGCCTGGTTGTTAAAGGCGCCGACAGCGATGGTATGCTCTCCGGCGGAAAGGGACAGGCGGATTTGATATTCCTGCCAGCCGTAATCGTTGTCCTCTCCGCCGTCGCCGTCGCCGGCTCGACGGATCAGGGAGTCGCCCATTTCTTCGCCGTAACGTACTCCATCGATCGCCAGGAGGGCCTGGGAGTATTCCTCCGGATCGTAACCATTTTTCATAAAGAGACGATAACGCAACGATACAATAACGTCGGAATCGTCGGCAAGCTCGAAGATGCGCGACCATGCAGCGCTGGTGGCCTGCTGATTGGCCGCCTGTTCCAGGTACACCAGCAGACCGCCCCCTTCGAATCCCCCGGCGGCTTCATAGGTGCCGTCGACAGCATTGGGATTGCTGGTGCCGAACGCATCGGCGCTAAAAGTAAATCCCTCCGTGTCTGTGTGAAAGGAGGATGCGAAAATGGCTCGCTGAAACGAGGAATGGGGTCCGAACGTGAAATCGATTCCCTTATTGAATTGCGCCAGCGACAGATCCAGCGATTCGGCGCCGGTGTTGGTCAGCTCCAGATATTCGAGATTCGGATCTCCCTGCGGATGGTACATGATCTCCGTAATCCGCAGATGCTCGGCCAGGGTCCCGACCGCAAAGAAGGCCTCATTCAGAGCGCTCCATTCGGTATTGCGGTAGACCCGGCTTTTGACGTGTGTGCTTTTTTCCAGGGCGACAGGTCCGGTGTAGGCCTTGGCCGTTGCCGAGGGGCCTCCCCCTTGCAGCGATCCGGGATTCTTCCCGCCGTCCAGCACGACAGAGACAAGAAAATCGCTGCTGCCCGGGTCGGAATTGATCCCATGCATCGCCAGGATATTGAGTCCGGCGCGAAGCTTGTCGATATGGGAGGAGATCGGGAATGATTCCATCGCGCTGCTGTCGGAGCTGCGGCTGAACCGGCTGTCCCATCGGGGCGTTCCGGTTACGTTGCTGCTTCGTGATATTTCCTGGCCGTTGAGATAGGCGACAAAGGCGTCGTCATAACGGACCGATAGGGTAAGGTATTGCATCTCGGCCAGTTCCGACGCGGTGAGGATGAAGGGAATGCGCACATACGCGCAGGAGTAATTTTGCATTTCTGCGTTCACGTCATAGCTGATGAAATCTTCGAATCCGGTTCCCCGTTCATATCCGACGCCGCCGGTTTTACCCGCTATAAAGGTGCCGTGGATCCAGTTGCTGTCGTCAAAGGGCTCGTTGGCTCCGGTCCAACCGGTTCCGATGTCTTGTGTGGGCACCAGAACCCGTTTGGCGGCATTTTCCGCGACCATTGTCAATTTGGTGCCCGGCTCGGACATAACGGGCTTGCGGGGATCGCTCCCATCCACTGTATAATAGATCGTTCCGCTTGTATTCGGATTGGTCATTGTCAGAGGAAATCCCGGTTCGACAGGTCCTCCCTGTTGATTCAAGGCAGGGCTTGCCGTGGCAGGATACCAATCCTTGTTTTTAAACTGGTTAAGCACCTCCTCCGTTCGTCCCGGAAAGTAATAATTTACAATGCTGTTGATTTCATTGAGCCAGTTTGTCTTGGTCAATGGAGTAGAGGTTCTGGAATCTCCCCATCGGGCGGATTCGGCAATGACAGCCATTTCAATTTGATTGGCTCTGGCCATAAAACGGCTTGTCGAAACTTCAGGGGTCAGGGCGCCATCGTGAAAGAAATAGTTATGCACGGCATCTGCAAATCGGAGCCGATATTCCTGATTGCTCTCCAGTCTTTGATGGAGCCACTGCGGATTGAAATGGGAGAAATTCTGGCCGGCCGACCAGGGGCCGGTTCGATCCCAGCCGCTGAAAAGGGAATGCTCGGCATCATGACGGAAAAACTTAAATCCATCGGGATTGGTTCGATTGAAGATGCCATAGAAGTTATTCGGTCTGGAATTACCCAGAAAATTAGAAATCGGGCCATCGAAATCGCCTACATAATAGGTACAGATCATATAATCAATTAAGTTGTCTATGTCCAGATATGTAGGATACGTAGGATTTTTTGTGCCGTCCGTATTGAGTCCCATGAGGCGGTAGTAATTCGCCGCTTGCGTAAAGCCTGTCAGGGCCATGTTATGTACATTTCTCCATTCATCCAGAGTTCCATCCGTAGCCTGAATGACATACGAACCGGCTTCCACTTTGACGGTGTCATAATCAATCGTATCTCCCCCGAAATAGGATTGGGCGTATCTTGCCTCGGATCGTTCCTGGGTTTGATAGAGTCCCCAATACGTTCCATTGATGTATAAATGATAGTAGCGGCTTCGGGTATAGGGCTGGTTCATATCACGCTGGGTATCGCGACTGAACACTTCCCGGCACATCGTGTTTCGAGTGTTTCCGTCGAAACTCCAGGAGTAATTTTGGGCGCAACGCAGGTCGATCTTTTCGAAACTATCCACTCCTTCCTCTCCAAAGAGGGCATAATCGAGTCTGGGCGAACCGTATTCTTCCCGAAAAAAGAGGCGAAAGGCATGCTTGGGATTGTCGCCGGAACGACTATAGCCGCCTCGTATGCGAAGACCTGCGTCAATTTGAAACCCCTGGCTTCCGTCCGGATAGATCAGTTCAAGTGAGGTTGGACGTTCCCACTCTCGTCCGTCTCGACTTGCATTCACATAGATCCCTGTGGAGGGATGAAAAAGATTATCCAGGGAAGTCACCAGAGACAGAGTTGGGATGGCTAACAGTGCATCATCCATAAGATCGGCGTATTGGGCTCCATAGAGTCCGCTGGGACTTGCGATGTCCGGATCCATTTCATAATCAAGTCTTTGTCCGTTGACGGAACTTCTTGGCCAGTTTCCATTTGTTGGAATAGATAGTTTTACTACGTCCTCAATAAAGATATAGGTATGGGTATCGATATTCGAGCTTTTCCATCCCGGTTTGAATGCGGCGGCCCGCAGGCAGGTTGTTCGTTCCATGACAATCGGATTTATATAGGTTTGGCCATTGATGGCGGAAGGTTCGCTGCCGTCGGTAGTGTAACGGATTATGGCGCCGGGCGTCTTGCAGGCAATGGCAATCCGCAACGGTAAATCTCCGGCGGGAGGCTTTTTATAGAAGCCGCGGTCATGGCTGAATTTTGTATCGGCAACGATCCCGGCTAATCCCGGGCTGTTTTTCTTACCCGGGGTATATTCGGTAAAATACCGTTCTTGCGCAAACGATAGCCCGTAGGTTATATTTTCCTCCTGGGGCGGATAGCCGAAGCGGCCCGGCTCGTACTCGTAGCGGGCATATTCGTGGACAATCGCGCCGGCGGCATCC
>JAFGGE010000022.1 GCA_016930745.1 Sedimentisphaerales bacterium | reverse complement strand
TCTTTGCGAAGATCGATGCCCTCTTTCTTGCGGAACTCTTCGGCAAGGTAGTTGATCAGAACCTCGTCCAGATCGTCGCCGCCCAGATGGGTATCTCCATTGGTGCTCAGCACTTCCACGACATTTTCCCCGATATCGAGGATCGAAATATCGAAGGTGCCCCCTCCAAAGTCAAAAACGGCGATTTTTTCGTCTTTTTTCCGTTCAAGGCCGTAGGCCAGGGCGGCGGCGGTCGGTTCATTGATGATCCGCTCTACCTTTAATCCGGCAATGGTGCCGGCATCTTTGGTCGCCTGTCGCTGTGCATCGTTAAAATAGGCAGGCACAGTGATGACGGCCTGCTCGACCTTCTCGCCCAGGTAGTCCTCGGCGGTCTTCTTGAGATCCTGAAGGATCATCGCCGAGACTTCCGGCGGGGTGTATTCCTTGCCGCGAGCGCCGACCTTGACCAGCTCATCCGAGCCGCCGGTGATCTTATAAGGCACCAGCTTCTCTTCGGAACTGACCTCCCGATGCCGGCGTCCCATAAAACGTTTGATGGAGAATATGGTATTCTCGGGATTGGTGACCTGCTGATGCTTGGCAATCTGGCCCACCAGTCGCTCGCCTTTATCCGTGAAACCCACCACCGACGGAGTCAGGCGGTTTCCGGACGAATTAATGAGCACCTTGGGCGCCGAGCCTTCCATGACGGCCACCACCGAGTTTGTCGTACCTAAATCAATTCCAATAATCTTGGCCATAATCTCTCTCCCATTGTCAGCCGCAATATGCGTTTTCGTGACAAGTTCTGCGGGGATACTATTATGCAAACAACGTGCCATAATGTCCTGATCGGCCATAAGTTCTTTTGTAACAATAACATAAAAAAAATAGCGTGATTCGCAATGTGTCAAATTGGCAGATACGGATCAGCCAGCGGCAGAGAATCGTCAAAAATGGCACATACGGATGTGGACCGGCAAAGGAAATCGACGATATAATGGCGGTATGATGGCGTATTCCGACCGGAAGGGCTTACCATGAAGCTGATAATCCAGATTCCCTGTTTTAACGAAGAAAAGACCTTGCCGGAGGTGGTACGGGCCCTGCCGCGGGAACTGCCGGGTGTGGATGCAATTGAATATCTTGTTATTGACGATGGCAGCTCGGACGGGACGATGGAAACGGCTCGACAATGCGGGGTGCATCATATTCTGGAATTGGGTTCGAACCACGGGCTGGCCATCGCCTTTGTGCGGGGGATTTCCCGGGCTCTGGAACTGGGGGCTGACATTATCGTTAATACCGATGGTGACAACCAGTATGATGGGGCCTGTATTGGAGACTTGATTGGTCCGATTCTTGACAGGCGCCTGGATATTGTTATCGGCGCCAGGCCGATTGAGGAGATGGAGCATTTTTCCTGGATTAAAAAGAAGCTGCAGCGCTGGGGCAGCCATGTGGTGCGCAGGCTGTCCGGCACGGATATTCCCGATACGACCAGCGGATTCAGGGCCTACAGCGCCGAAGCCGCATTGAAATTACATGTTTTCAATCGATATACCTATACGCTGGAAACGATTATCCAGGCTGGGCACATGGCGATGCGCATTGGGCACGTGCCGGTTCGGGTGAACGGCCAGACGCGCCATTCGAGACTGATATCCTCGATTCCGCACTATGTCGGACGGTCAGTGGGGATCATTCTGCGTTCTTATATCACCTATCAACCGATGCGTACCTTTTTCTATTTATCGATCGTCCCGGGTTTTCTGGGGCTGGCAATTTGCGTCCGATTCCTGTATTATTACTTTACGGGCGGCGGTCGCGGCCATTTACAGTCCCTGATCCTGGCGGCGGTGCTGTTGCTGATTTCTTTTAATACCATGGTGCTGGGCGTACTGGCCGATCTGATCCGCGCCAATCGTGAGTTGATCCAGGAAACGCTGTTCAGTACGCGAAGGCAGATGTATCGATCCAACAATAAAGATCGGAAAGACTGATTTACATCGTCATTTCATTGCTATTCAGAGACCAGGACAATCCCTCGTGAGCCGATCACGAAAGAAACAAAAAAACATAAGCAGTGCCTGTACTGCTGTGGCTGTGGATCAGCTTTTACCACCCCAGAGGTCGAAGAATTGGGAAATGGCCTTTATTGCGGGTATTTTAACCGTTTTTGGAATATACAAAGCGGTTGTCCTTTGGGGAGCGTTTCCGGTGCCCAATCCGGATTTTCCGGGATTTGTCCAGGTGGGCAATGAGTTGCTGCATTTTCAGATTCCCTCCAGTTTCAAACGAGCCCCCGTCCTGGGCCTGATGCAGGTCATCGCGGGTAAATGCATGGGAGGCGATGAACTTGGCGCCGGGTGGTTGATCAATGCCGTATTCAGCGTGGCCAATCTGCTGCTCTTATGGCGAATTGGCGTTAGGCTGGTTGGCCGGGCCGCTCCGTATGTTGCCCTGATCGCCATGCTCAATCCCTGGATAATCCGCTCGCAGGTCAATCCGATTGCGGAAACGTCCATGGTTTTTTTCACCCTTTTGACGTTCTGGCTCTTGTTTCGGCATTCTCGCTGGGCATTCGTGACGGCTTCGATTGCTTCCATGGTTCGCTACGAATGTACGATTTTGATCCTGATCGCATTTCTGACGGAGGGTTTGCGACAGAAGAGCCGAAAAAACTGGCTTTGCTCTCTGGGCTTGTCGGCAATCGCTTCGGTTCCGTTTTTGCTGTGGATGCTGGGAACTTATTTGACCTGGAAGCCGGGACAGTCCCATTATATCTATCATTTTATACATGCAGAAGGTCAGTCGTCCGTCGGAGTGCAATATCTTCAGCTCGTCTGGGAAGGCGCCTTTGAAACCCTCCTGCAATGGCCGACGGCAGCCAAGGCCATGTTTGCCGCGCTCTCCGCTTCAGAAACATCTTCTCTGGAACAGGCGAGGTCTGTTCTCTCTGTGGCGAGTAAAATTATCGCCGCAGGGGGCATTCTCTCTGCCCTGATTCATGCGATCGGGAAACGGAATCCCTGCGTCGGGGCCATATTTGTTTATTTGCTCTTTTATGTGCTGGTTCACTCGCTTCGGGAAGCCAGTCATCACCGTTATGTGGTGCCGGCCGGCTGGGCCTGCCTGCTGCTGTGCTGGTGGGGGTATGGCAGTCTCTGGCAGAAGCTCAATACCCCCCCGGGTATGCGTACCGCCTTTCGTCGGGTTCTTATTGGGCTTGTGATTCTTGTCTGTTCGGTATGGCTTGCCGGTTTGTGGCCCTATCTCACAAGACTGGCCTCGCCGGAATTGTTGCTTAAGGGACGGACCTTGATTTTCGCGGCTCTCGTGACAATCGTTCTCGTGGTAATCGTGCAAATTATGCAAGAAAAGATGAAATGCCTCTCTACTTTTCTGGCATTGGGGCTGGCAGGCAGCCTGATGGCGTCTTCGCATTTTTTCCCGACTATGCTCCTGGTCGGCCGAAGTACTTATTATATTGAATTCAAGCATTTGATCGATTGGTTTGAGCAGGACACGCTGGCCGGCGAGCGAATGGCCAGCCGCTGGACCAGCACCCTGCAATATATGACCCCTTTACGCAAAGACGACCTGGTGTTAACCAACCGCCTGGCGGCAGAGACCCTGGAAGAATTCATCGCCAACTGTCGCAAGGCAAACATTACCTACGTTACCTGGAGCACTCGTGGCAGCGCGATCACCAAGAGGGGTCTTATGAATATTCAGCCCTATCTTAAAGAACCTCGAACCATCGGCCAAAGGGTCGGGCCGCTGGTTCTGATCAAACGAATCGAGGAAGGGCCAAGCGTGTGGATCAATATCTTTCGATTGACACCGGGTGTCTCGGATCGTACAGTCGATCCCGAAACGCAGGAGGAACGATAAAAAAACAACTATGGCACGGCGCAAACGAATAAAACAAACCCCTTCACAAAAGGATGTCTCGCGACAACAGGCCCCTTGGTTGTCGGAACAAATCCGTCAGGACGATCTGACCAGGATCGAGACACGCCAGCAGCTTTCTATGCACTGGCTCAATATGGCTCTATTGCTGGTGTTCGGGACGTATCTGTCGATCCTTTTTTTCGGGCAAAGAGAAGTGCCCATGAGCGATTTTCCCGCGTTTTTGACAACGGCCCGGCCTCTCTTGTCTTTGGATTTGCCCAGCGACTTCAAGCGGCTTCCCGGTCTGGGGTTGATCATCATCGGAGTGAGCCGCTTCACGGGGGGGATGCCGCCGGAATTGACGGCCGGCTGGCTTCTGAATGCGGCCTTGTACCCCCTGTGCCTTGTCTTATTATATTTAATCGCCCGTCCTTTTCTGGGGCAATTGGCGGTCCTCCTGTCGTTAATCGTCGCGATCAATCCATGGACCATCGGGGTATTGATACAACCCCTTGTCGAAGTGACGCTGTGGTTTTTTACCCTGCTGACATTTTTTCTGATCGCCCGCCGTGCCCGATGGGCTTATCTTTCAGCCTGCGTTGCTTCCGTGCTTCGCTATGAAGGGATTGTCCTGATCCTGGTTGTTTTGATCCTTGATCTGATCCGGACGAAGGATAAACGATTGCGGTTCCGGTCGCTTGCCATCGCGGCGCTCTGTTCGATGCCGCTTCTTGTCTGGGTGATCCTGGCGGCGCTGCATGGAGATCCTGCGTCCCCCTCCGCCGTTCCGGGACAGGAGAATGGGAGCGGCTCCGGTTATCTTCATCAATTTTTTCATTCGCAGGTTTTCGTTGGGGTGATTAACGTCCTTTGGACGATCACCTATCGCGTTTTATTCGTGAAGGATCCGACACAAATCACTCCGGCCGCCATGTATACAGCCTGGCTGGCGCCGCTGGGCTTTTTCATGGGAGCGGGCTACGGCCTGTATAAAAGAAACTGGTCGCTGGTGGCAATCCTGTTGTTTTTTATTCCCTACTGGCTGGCGAATTCGCTGAAAAGCGCTACCCGAGAGCGGTATATCTTGCCCATCGCATGGATGTTTCTTCTGATCAGCTTGTATGGATTACGGATGCTGGTCGTGTTTTTAAGGGAAGGATTCAAGCCGCCAAAATGGTTTCGTACAGGATTGCTGATCGTGGTTTGCTGCTTTCTGACGGTTTGGTTGTCCCGTTTGCTGCCTCAACTTTCCGACCTGCGCGACGATGACGGTTTGAGTCGTTTTGTCCCTTTGGCCGTCATTCTCTTATATCTGGCTGGATTGATTGTTCGGGGGATTTTCTATCGAGGTCGGACTGTTCTGTCGGATCTGACCGTCGTAGCTTTGCTGGGAGTTATGGCCTGCCATAACCAGTTTACCCTGGTGAAATTCATGCTGGGCGAAGGGAAGAAGGACGTGGAATTCAAAAAGCTGGCCGCCTGGTATCGCGACAATGCCGGGCCCGGCGAAAAGCTGGTCACAACCCTGCCCCATATGGTGGGCATGTTTCTCCCCAAACAGGCCGATGCATTCGTAGCCACCGAGAACATCGGCGGAGACGATCTGGAGGGTTTTCTGGAAGATTGCCGTCGAAAGGGAATTACCTACATTGCATGGGATTCCCGGCTGGGCCTTGCCACAACCAACAGCTACTATCGTAAGTATAAACTGAGTCGAATCGAACCACTGATCCATCCTGATCAGCTCGGGCTCTATGAGGTGCATTTGGAGTTTCTTGACTATCTTGAGACTCCGTCCCGCTATCGTTTTATCAATATCTACCGGCTGCGAAATCCCGCCGGTCGAAGGGAACCCTGAATGGGTGTAAAGCAATGGGAATTGGCGCGCACAAAAACCCTGCTCCTTTCGGAGTATCGAAGAAAATGGATATCAGGCGACGGCGACGACCTGTTTGACTTCGGGGACTTTTTCCTTGAGGAGGCGTTCCACGCCCATTTTCAGGGTCATGGCCGCTCCCGGACAGCCCTTGCAGGCGCCTTGCAGCCGGACACGAACGGTATGATCCTGGTCAGTACCTACCAATTCGATATCACCCCCATCGTTCTGCAGCATCGGGCGAATCGATTCAATCACGGCTGAGACTTTGTCGTTGAAACTGCTCTCGGTCTGACCGCATCCACAACTGTCACACATAATCATCTCCCAAATCGGGTTTCATTTCATCAGAATATTATAATCACTCATCCTCCTATGGCAATCCCTAATACGTTGGGACAGGAATTCCGTGCAAAAATTTATCCCGATCCTGAGGATAGACTTTACGGTTCTCAGGAGGCCGAGATCCGTTCCAGTCTTGTATTGGCCCAGTCGATCAATGCCTGAATGCCGCCGGCCAGGGCGCCTGCCGATCCGCGATATACCGCCGAACCTTTGGGTTTGCCATCAAGGGTATACCATTCGAAAAAGCCTTTATTTTCGATGGCGCGGCGAATCATGGGCCTGATTTCAGAATAGGCCGACTCCACATAACCATAAGCGGCCATTTGCTCAATCATCCGGCCGCCAAACCAGCTCCAGTCGCCTCCATTCTGATACCCATAGGGCTCGGCCATCATCGGATTCTTGAAAAATCCTCTGGGATAAGCCGGATAGACGGCAAGCCCGATGGACTGGGCGCAGGCCTGTTGCTTGTTTTCGATCATTTGGCGGATGACGGAACGTACCTGTTCATAATCCAGAAGCCCCGCCTGGACGGCGACGGCCGTTCCGCCGTGATAATGAATCCGGTTTTCGTCAAAGTCATCCGGGAAGGGAGAGCCGTCAAGATAAAGATGGGGCAGGAATTTTCCCTCTTTCCAGAGGCAGACCCGGATATTGTTTTCTGTACGTGTCAGAACATGATTCCAGTTCGAACCTTCCGGCTGATCGGTCAACTCGATAAACCGCCGCAGGGCAATGACAAACATCGCGTTATCGTAAATATCGATGGCTTTATGCGAATCGACGGTGAATTCGGTGCCCCAGCCGGTCTCGGGCTGCACATCCCCCCAATCGACGGTTGTCGCGCCCCAGAGCAATCCATAACGTTCGCTGAAGCGATGATTGAGCAGATACTCCAGGGCCCGCTCCATCCGCTGAACAACCGGTTGTCCGTTAATGTCCTGTGTGAGGAAGGAGCGATCTCCCGTGGTCTTTATATAGGTGAAAACCGCCTGAATAAGCGAGCTTTCCTGGTCGGTCTCGACCGTGTTTTTATGCGTTTTCCCGTCCTGGACAGCGAATCCATCGATACTATTTCCATCGTCGCCCTGGTGGGTAAAAAATGTAGCCAGTGTGTTTCGAATCTCCTCCTGCGGATGTGTTTTGCAGGCCAGTTCCATGAAGGTATTCAAATCGCGGATCCATACCTGCGGGTAAGACAGCCCGGCAGTCAGGCCCGATCGGGCTGTTTCCATCGCCATTTCGAAGACTTTAGGCAGTTCGGGATCGTCGAGGATTTGGCGGGCCAGGTTTTTTTGCTCGGCGGGTGTCATCTCGGACAGATGCCGAACCTTAAGGGATTTGGTTTTTTCCATCGAATGGGTAAGGTCCGTGAGGGTGATTTTACGAACGGCGCCGGTGGTCTTCCAGGTCATAATCCCCAGCGGCTTACACAAATCCACTTCCGGGCGGGTCGTTACAATCCGACCGGAAATAGTTACGTCAATCACTTTATCCCCTTCGATCCAGGCTTGAATGCACTCCTCGGTGACTTGCAGTCGAATCGGATACCATCGATTGGGTTCAAATTCCAGCAGGATGGTCGTTTCATTCTCGGCGGCATCGAGAAAGTCGATGTTGGACAAGCCCACCGTCTTGCCTCCCCAGCCGCCGACGATCAGGGAACAAAAGGTTTCCCCTACCGGAAATGTCAGACCGCAAAAAAAATCTTTTCCCTCAATTCGTTGGGCTTCCAGATCGATCCGGTAATCGGAACCCGGCAGGGGGCCAGTCCAGCGGATGCCGGTCTGCTCGACTCCCTTTTCCATGATAATCGCCCCATCCCGGACAAGCACCTTTCCGCTGTTGTAAAAGTCGGCCTTTTCCCATGGGCCCAACTGTCGTCCGTCAAACAGGGAGCGGGAATCCGTAAGTTCTTGACAAAAAACGATTTGTGTGAATATTGCCAGAGTAGCAGCTAATCCGGCTCCCCTTCCGAAAAGAAACATCTTTTTCTCCTCTACATTATGCACCCATGGCGTATCGACAAACCTCGCGATGGGAACATTGTATCGGAAAAGGGGGCAAAGATCAAAACGGACTTGGGCGCAATGAAAAAGGGACTCCGTTGTTACCGAGTCCCCTTTCGGAGAAATATGAACTGGTTATCCGCCGGGCGGTTAATGTACTTCTACGATGGAGTTGAAATCGCCGTAAGGATTCATCTCCGTCACTTCATTGTACGGGTCCTGCTGCCAGACGCCGTCGACTACCAGCCGGTAACGATACCTTCCGGACGCCATCGGCAGCTTGATCTGCCAGATACCGTTTTCGCTGATCTTTTGAAGCTGCCCCATCTGGGGCTGCCAGTTGTTGAAGTCGCCGGCCACCTGTACGGTTTGCGCCCGCGGGTACAGAGTGACAAAAGTAACCGCATTATCTGTCTGCCGCGCGCCGTAAAACTCGGCGATCTTGGTGTCGAGGCTCTTTTTGGCCTTGGTATCGATATCGACAATGTCCCGTCGGTCCTCAGGGGCCTTTTGCACGGCGACAGGCTCATGAGAAGGCTGCGGAACCTCTTCCAGGGTGGCTACAGGCACAGGGGGCGTGTCTACCTGGGCGGCGGCCGTAGCGGCCGGCGCTGTTTGCGGCTCGCAGGAGGGTTCCATTGTCTGGATCAGGGTGGCGGGCTTCACCGTGGAGAGCAACTCCTCGGCGCTGGCGCTGATCGCATCCAGCTTGGCCTGCAGACTGCTGACCAACTCGGCCCGATGCATATGCGTGTCGGAGCCGACCAGCTCTTCGGCAAGCGATATAAAGTCCTTATGTCCTCGTGAGGCTGGATCGTATTCGCTGATCGGCTGGCCCAAACTGGCGGCTTCTTTGAGTTTAGTGTTGAAATTGACCACGGTCTTGAACATTCGTGCGGAGAAGTGTTTGCGGACTTCACCGAGGATTTCCCGGCCCATTTTGGTGCGAATATCGTACATGCTGGCCAGCACCATGACGTTGATCTGCTGGGAACACTGCTTGCACAGCGCATTGAGCGTTTCCAACTGCTTGCTTAGCCCGTGTAAGGAAAAATACCCCATTTCCACCGGAACCACAACGTCGGTGGCCGCTCGGATGGCGTTGAACGTCAACAATCCCACCGACGGCGGGCAGTCGATCACGACATAGTCATAATCCTTGTTCACGGTGGCAAGCAGGTTTTTCAGGCAGTTTTCCCGTTCGATCACGCCGCTCATCTGCTGATCGAACGCCGCCAGATCGATGCTGGCCGGCGCCAGTTCAAAGTTGTCGGAAATCTGCCAGAGGATCTCGCCAAGCCGCTGGGGTTCATGGCGGGCATGGCTGATCAGGATGTCATAAATGCTCTGTTCGATCTGCTCTTCCGGCACGGCCAGTCCGACGGCACAGTGCGACTGCGGATCCATATCTACCAGTAGTGTCCGCAGGCCTCGCCCGGCCATAGCGCTGGCCAGATTGATAGCGACGGTGGTCTTGCCGCAGCCCCCTTTTTGATTGATGATAGCGATCGTTCTCATGGCTTCTCCCTACGCCCATTGCTCATTACCAGCCCTGTCAGGAGGGCTGTCATCCGTGGTACTCCCTAACGCAATTCTCTATGTATAGCTCGGTCAGAGTGGTTCAAAATCTTTATTTTTTTATCGGACAAGCCGATAAAAATCGCACCTGATAACATAGAAAAGCCCTATTTACCGTCCGATCAGGACTGTGATGCATCCGCTCTATGTCAACACACCCCCCTGCGCTAAAAAGTTTACCTTTCGGCCCGATAAAGTGCAAGACAGAACCAAAAATCGACAGAAATTTGTAAAATTTTGCCCAACTTTCCATCGATTTTAACCGATCTCACACACGTTTTGATCCCTTCGACAGGGATGAACCGAAATACCAGAAAAAGGGGAAACGAAGATGACACAAGAGCAGATCATGCAATGGATGCGTAACCAGATCAAGCAGGAAGGCTTTACGGACGCCGCTTCCCTGGCTCAAGAGTTTCTCAAGGCCCATGATATCAACACGGCCCTGGACCCGGATTTCGGCAAGACGCTCGATGCCGGATTCAAGATCGCCCAGGAAGTGCACGGCTTCTAAAGGCAGGGGTGGGATGGACAATACGGCAGGATCGGTCGAGAGGCCGGCAACCCTGCCGTTGCTTTTTCTGGGGGAAGAGGAAATAAATTCCAGCAAATTCATATCATTAATACGCATAATACTTACGGTTTCTCCGGGATTGACTTCGATTCCCATAGCGTTACGATAATGCGCATTGATCGACCTGAGTCGTGACAAGCAGGTAAGCAAAATCCTGACCCGTCTCAAGGAAACCAGATCCGAACAGGGGCCGGTTTGTGTCGACGGGACATGGGGATCGTTTGCGCCCCTGCTGGCGGTGCATCTGTCCGAGGCGCTGAAGCGGCCGATCCTGTATATCAGTGCTCATATCGACGATGCGGACAATGTGGCCGACGATCTTTCGGTCTTTGGCGCCGGGCATGTCGAGGTATTCCCCGTCTGGGAAGGGCATGGTCCGCAATGGCAGCAGGATGCGACCGATGAGGTGGCCGCCCACAGGCTCCGGATCAGCCTGGCCCTGTCTCAGGGAACAGGGAAAGCCGACCTTTGCGATACGATTTTGTCTGCCGGTATCCAGGCCCTGATTCAGCCGGTTCCCGATCCTACCGTTCTTTCCGCAGAGAGCCTGAATCTGGTTACCGGCCAAACCATAGAACCCGAAAAGGTAACCGGCTGGTTGACTGACCAGGGTTTTGAGCGGGTGGACAGCGTGGATGTGCCGGGTCAGTTTGCCCGTCGGGGGGGTATTATCGACATCTTTGCCCCTGTTACCAGCCAGTCGGCCCGGCAGATTGGTCGGTCCGAGTCTGTTCCATCGGAGCCGTACCGCATCGAGTTCTTTGGCGAGCAGGTGGAGAGTATCCGCGCCATCGACCTGGATACACAGCGTTCCGCCCGGACCGTGGACCGGCTGGAGATCGTACCGCCGACAGCCCACGAAAACCTGGAACAGTCTGCGCTTCTTCTGAATCTCCTGCCGCCGGAAACGATTCTTCTGTTCGAGGAACCGACTGAGATTGCCGAGGTGGCCGATGTCTTTCTGAACCGGATTGACGATCCGCGCGGCTTGTATCCCTTTGCGGCGATCTATCAGGCGGCCCGACGATTCACCTGCCTGGAGATCAGCCGATTTGCAGGAGCCGGGGCTGCAAAGTCAATTCATCTGGCTGTGACAAGCGCCCAGCAATATGAGCACAAAGCCGGGGCCCTGTGGAAGGACAATAAAGAAATTCTGGCCGATCTGCTCAGCGCCGGGCGGCAGGTATATTTGTATTGCGAGAACGCCGCGGAGGTCGACCGCATTACCGAAATCGTTCGGAATATCTGTGGTCAAGTGCCCGATCACCTGCATCTGCCCATCGGTTTTCTGCATCGCGGCTTCATCCTTGAATCCCTCGACACCGTCGTCATCAGCCATCATGAAATCTTTGGTCAGACATCGCTTCACCGCCGTATCCGTACGGTCCGTTCGGTCAGCCCGGTTCATACCATGCTCGATCTGCAGAAGGGCGATTATGTGGTGCATGTGATGCACGGCATCGGCAAATTCGTCGGCGTCGAGCTGATGGAAAAGGCCGGCTCGACGAGCGAATACCTCACGCTGGAATACGCCGACAAGGTGCGGATGCACGTTCCGGTCAGCAGCATTCATCTGGTGCAGAAATATATCGGCGCGATGCCCAAGCGGCCGGTTCTGAGCCGGATCGGCTCCAAAAAATGGGAGCGGCAAAAACAGCGAGTCGCCGATGGAGTCCACGAACTTGCCGCCGAGCTGCTGGAGACCCAGGCCAGGCGCGAGGGCATGGGCGGATATGCCTTCGCGGACGACAGCCTCTGGCAGAAGGAGTTCGAGGAGTCGTTTCTGTACCAGGAGACGCCCGACCAGCTTACCGCCGCGGCCGAGATCAAGAGCGACATGCAGAAAAGGTCCCCGATGGACCGGCTGTTGTGCGGGGATGTGGGGTACGGAAAAACCGAACTGGCGATGCGGGCGGCCTTCAAGGCCGTCGAGGCGGGCAAGCAGGTCGCGGTCTTGACCCCGACGACGGTCCTGTCGGTGCAGCACGGGCGGACGTTTACCGAGCGGTTTGCCGACTTCCCCGTCACGGTCGAGGTGCTCAACCGATTTATCACGGCCAAAGAGGCCAAAGACATCCTGACCCGCTGCCGGCAGGGCCGGGTGGACATCCTGATCGGCACACACCGGCTGCTCAGCGACGACGTGGGATTCAAGGACCTGGGTCTGTTGATCATCGACGAGGAGCAGCGCTTCGGCGTCGAGCACAAGGAGCGGCTCAAACGCTTTCGCACGAACGTGGACATTCTGACGATGACGGCCACGCCGATCCCTCGAACGCTGCACATGTCGCTGCTGGGCCTGCGGGACATCAGCTCGCTGACCACGCCGCCGCTGGATCGACGGGCGATTGTGACGCGGGTGAACCGATATGACCGGGACCTGATCCGTAAGGCCATCCTGCATGAGCTGGCGCGGGATGGGCAGGTGTTCTTCCTGCACAATCGCGTTCAGACCATCCGGCGTGCCGCCGAGGAAATCCGCACAATCATCGACGATCCGAATGTACGGATCGATATCGCACACGGGCAGATGCCCAAGCACGAGCTGGAGGATGCGATGATCCGCTTTGTCACCGGCGCAACGGATGTGCTGGTCTGCTCGACGATCATCGAATCGGGTCTGGATATCCCCAACGCCAACACCATGGTGATCCATGAGGCCGACCGATTCGGCCTGGCCCAGCTCCACCAGCTTCGTGGACGCGTCGGGCGATACAAGCACCGGGCGTATGCCTACCTGCTGCTGCCGGCACAGCGATCGATCAGCCCCGTGGCGGCCAAGCGGCTCAAGGCGATCGAGGAATATTCCCAGCTTGGCGCCGGATTCCGGATCGCCCTGCGCGACCTGGAGATCCGCGGGGCCGGCAACATCCTCGGTCCTGAGCAGAGCGGGCATATCAATACGGTCGGATACGAATTGTACTGTCGCTTGCTGAGTGATGCGGTCAAGCGGCTCAAGGACCAGCCGATCGATAAGACGCCCGATACGGTCGTCGAACTGGGCTTCTCGACGTATATCCCGCGCCGCTATATCCCTTCGGACCGGCAGCGGATGGATGTCTATCGGCGGATTACCGCAGCGACCACAAGCCGGGACCTAGACCGGCTGGGTGAGGAACTGGACGATGTCTTCGGAAAGGTTCCTTCGCAGGTGCGGCTGCTTCTCGATCTGGCCGAGATCCGCGTACTGGCCTCGGCATGGGATATTCGAAGCATACTCGTGCAGGAATGCGATCTGATCTTTTCCTTCGGCCAGAGTCGTCCCGTCGCCGACCTGTTCGCCCGCGCGCCGGGACGGGTGAGCATCCCCGATCCGGGCACGGTGTATCTGCGTCTGGAAAAAAACCGCCTCGATCCTCCTACCCTGCTGGCCCTGCTGCGAAAAATGCTCGCCAAGCGCAGGTCATCCGCGTGAACCGTCCGACCAGAAGAGAACGGCAGTAACGATTGTGTTGATAAGGATTTTGTGATATAAGTTATAGGTTCAAGAAATAGTCCTGTTTTGTAGGAATTAAATGTGTAGATATGAGAAGAAGATTTATTCTTAGATCATATCCGGTATTCGCTCTTGAGGAGTCCATGTATGCCCATACCTGATTATCAACAATTTATGTTGCCTTTGCTGGAGATTGCGGGGGATGGGAAAGAACATCGATTATTGGACACGATAGAAATACTCTCTGATCGTTTCCATCTGACAGAAGAGGAAAAGAATTCCTTGTTGCCAAGCGGTACCCAGAAGGTTATCTACAATCGAGTGTCGTGGGCAAGGACATATTTACAGAAGAGTAAACTTCTT
Organism: Sedimentisphaerales bacterium; assembly: GCA_016930745.1. Taxonomy (GTDB): domain Bacteria; phylum Planctomycetota; class Phycisphaerae; order Sedimentisphaerales; family Anaerohalosphaeraceae; genus JAFGGE01. The sequence goes on along the minus strand of JAFGGE010000022.1, from coordinate 9,482 downwards.
GAGTTTCCTCGACGTGGTTATTTCAAGATCACCGATCGTGGACATAAAATCCTGCAAAACAAGCCCGAAAAAATCGATTATAATTTTTTAGAGCAGTTTTCCGAATTTCGAGAATTCAAGAGTGCTAAAAATAAATCCAACGAGACGATAAAGGAGGAAGGGATTTCTGAAAAGAATCCTGAGGAATCACTTGAACTTGCGTATGAAGATCTTAACCAGGAACTAGCTCAGGAACTCCTAGAGACTGTAAAAAACTCAAGTCCTCTTTTTTTCGAGAAGCTTGTTATCGACCTATTGATACGAATGGGATATGGCGGATCAAGGAAAGATGCGGGAAAAGCGATTGGTAAAAGCGGAGATGAGGGCATTGATGGTACCATCAATGAGGATCGTTTAGGACTTGATGTCATCTACGTCCAGGCCAAACGTTGGGAAAATGTGGTTAGCCGACCAGAAATTCAGAAGTTTGCCGGGGCTTTGCAAGGACAAAGAGCCAAAAAAGGCATATTCATAACGACATCCAAGTTTTCAACTGAAGCTCAAGACTATGTAAGGAACATTGATAGTAAAATTATTCTGATCGATGGTGAAATCCTCACGAAGTTGATGATTGAACACAATGTTGGCGTCTCAACGGTTTCATCGTATGAAGTTAAGAAACTCGACTTGGACTATTTTGAACAATAAGATATATGGCATGAATTTAAAAACAGAATGTAGATTGCGCAATCAGTGATACGATCAAACAAAGAATCAATGATAGGAAATGGCAACGGAAGGAGACAGTATGAAGAGTCAGGTGATTGCAGCGGGATGTGTGTTCGGACTGGTTATTGTCGCGGCGGGGATTGTGGGGATCGCGCAGGATAAGATAGAGCCGGCGCCGAAGATAGTGGATCCGGGTCCGGCGGGCGGGCCGCCTTCGGATGCGATCGTGCTGTTTGACGGCAAGGATTTGTCCGCCTGGCGCAGCGGCAACGGCGAGGCCCGGTGGAAGGTCGAGGATGGATACGTACAGGTCAACGGCACGGGGAATGTCTTTACCAAGGCCGAATTCGGCGATTGCCAGTTGCACGTGGAGTGGGCTGCGCCGGCCGAGGTCAAGGGCAACGGCCAGGGCCGGGGCAACAGCGGCGTGTACCTGCAGGGCCGCTACGAGATCCAGGTGCTGGATTCCTGGGACAATCCGACCTATTTCAACGGGCAGGCCGGGGCGTTTTACAGCAAGTTCGCCCCGCTGGTCAATCCCTGCCGCAAGCCCGGACAGTGGCAGGTGTATGACATCGTGTTCCATGCCCCCAGGCCCAGGGCAGGGGGCGGGGTCGAGCCGGGCTCGTTTACGGTGTTCTTCAACGGCGTGCTCGTGCAGGACCATGTGCCGGTGGAAGGATCGACCACGGCGGCGGCGTTTTCCGGCGCTGTGCCCAAGGGCCCGCTGATGCTGCAGGACCACGGCAACCCGGTGCGCTATCGCAACCTCTGGATCCGCCCGTTGAATTAAGACCGTCATTACGCGGGAAATACGAAAATCGTACCTGTGGACATCGCCAATGTGAACCGGTACACTTTTGCCGAACAAGGGGTGCGGCGGCGGCGTACAAAGGGGGTCTTTTTATGTGGAATTTACCAGGTAAGGAGCAAAGACATGGATGAACAATCGGCGGTTTCCCGGGGCACCTATGATATCTCTATGATTCGTCCCGCGATGCGGGAGGCGGATTGCTCTTTGCGGGGCCAGGGGATGTCGGCGTCCAGACTGTCGGCGATTCGCAAAGGGCTGCGGACCCTGCACACGCTGGAACTGATGGCGTCCACCATCTATCGATTCCAGATCACAAAACAACCCACCGATTTAAACCGTCAACTGATCGCCGCCATGTGCAACGAGATGGTCCATTATCAGGATTTTACCGTAAAGTTATACGAGTACGGGTTCCGGCCCTGTTGCCTTCGATGGGCCTACTGGATCGTGGGTTTGGCGTTTGGGACGGTGTCGCGTCTGCGGGGGGAAAAAGCCACTGTGAAGATGGGGATCTGGGTCGAAAGCAAGGCCGTGGCCCATTACGCCGAACTGCTGGAGCGGATCGAATGGGATGAGGATACCCGCCGGGTCATCGAGAAGGATCAGGCCGATGAAGACGGGCATATCAGCCGTTGGCGCAACTACCTTGCCTCGGCCTAAAAAAGCCTCGCTCCAGGAAGCGCCGACGTGTTAAACGGCAAGCGTACTCCGCTTTGTCGCGATTCGATTTATGGATCATCACAGGGGAGGGTGCAACCCTTTACCCGGTTGGTTATTTCTCCATCTCGATCGACGACTCAATTGAGGTGTAATAGGACTGTGCCTCCTGTTCGGTAATCGTCAGATCGCCGTTGGTGTCCATCTTGCGGATATGCTCGTTGCAGTGAGCGTTGAACGACAGTTCCTCATAACGGGCCCCCATCGAAACCGGCCCGAGAACCACTCCTGCGACCTTCGTAGCCTCTCGTGGCGTCCCGTAGATGATCGTCTCGAACAGCTCACGGGCCCGATCGTTCTCATAGGACACTTTCAGCATCTGCTCGTCCGGGCGAATCTCTGTCGTCCTCTGATCGATCTGGCACCCTCCGCACCAAACCACAATGCAGACCAATAATCCTACGATAACTTTCTTCCTCTCCATTGTTTTACTCCTTATTAAGAATACTACGATCATAGGAAGAAAAGAAAAACCAAGGTAACCAATTTGTATGTTCCTTATATTTTTCTTTTCGCTCTTGCCGGATTTCAGGACCAGGCCATGAATAAAGTATCGTTACTGATATAATGTGTCAATTCAATAAAAAACCGACCATGGTATCTCCGGCGTTATTTCCTTGCCTCTTGTTCGATCTGTCCGAGACGTCTATAATGGCATCAACGTAAAACGTTTTTCTGGCATGATAACAAAGGAAGCATAATGCGATTATTGTGTTTTTTCGGTCTTGTCTTGTCGCTATATGTAACAACCGCCGCTACCGATGAAGTGAGAGATTTATACAGCGATACCTGGGTGGCGACGGATGCTTTGGGGCGGGAGCTGCCCGGTTTTGAAGAGTGCGGGCCGCCGCGGGAAGGTCGAACCGTCGGGTTGTTTTACTTTCTCTGGCTGGGTCAGCATGGTCAGCGCGGACCGTTCGACATCACCCGGCTTCTGGCCGACGATCCGGACGATCCCCAATGGGGCCCCGTGGGCGCGTTTCATCACTGGGGGCAATCGGAACTGGGGTATTATCTCTCCGACAGCGACTATGTCATCCGCAAGCACGTGTACATGCTCAACGATGCCGGGATCGATACGCTGATCTTCGATGTGACCAATGCCTTTACCTACCCCGATGTGTATCTGAAGCTGTGCCGGGTGTATCGTCAATTGCGAAACGAGGGACACCGCACGCCGCAGATCTGTTTTCTGACCCATTCCAGCTCGCAGCGGACCATCGAAACCCTGTATCGCGATTTCTACGCCAAACAGCTCTATCCGGAACTGTGGTTTCATTGGAAGGGCAGGCCGTTGATCCTGGGTGTGGCCGATGGATTGGACGCCGAGATTCGAGACTTTTTTACCATACGCGACTGCTGGGCCTGGACGCACGGCAGGGACACATGGCAATGGCTGGATCATCCGATGGATCGATTCGGCTGGCATGAATCCCCGGACAAGGCGGAAGAATTGGCCGTCAGCGTGGCTCAGCATCCGACTACCAATATCGGCCGCAGCCATCAGGCAGGAAAACAGCCGCCCATCAACGAGGTCGGTCTGACCGGCAAGGAACATCTGGGACTGTACTTTACCGAGCAGTGGGAAAGGGCTTTGAAGATCGATCCGGAATTTATTTTTGTCACGGGCTGGAACGAATGGGTGGCCCAGCGTTTTTTACAACAGAAGAACCAGGCGCCAGGGCAACTGTTGGGAAGGCCCCTGCAGGAAGGAGACACCTTTTTCGTCGATGCTTACAATCAGGAATACAACCGCGACATCGAGCCCATGAAGGACGGGCACACGGATAACTATTACTATCAAATGGTCTCCTGCATCCGACACTATAAAGGCGTTCGCAGACCGCCCGTGGCGACGCAGGATTATTCGATTGTCATTGACGGACGTTTTGACGACTGGAAACCGGTCCGGCCGGAGTTCCGGGACACAACCGGCGATACCGAACATCGGAATGAACAGGGGTGGGGAGAGGCCGGACGGTATGTAAACGCCAGCGGTCGAAACGACTTTGTCGCACTTAAGGTCGCAAGCAATCAGGACAATATCTGTTTCTATGCCCAGACCCGTGAGCCGATTACATCGCCTGCGGGACACTGGATGCTGTTGTGGATCGATACGGATCGGAACAGTACAACCGGCTGGCATGGGTATGATCTTCTGATCAATAAAGAGGTCGCCATCTCTGCAAATACTTCCGTGCACGAGTATGGCCCTGACAGTCGGTGGAAGCAGAAGATGTCGGTGCGCTGTCAAACGACCGGAAATGAGATGGAATTGGCCTTGCCGCGAACACTTTTCCAGAAGACGGAAAAAGGTCTGACGTTTGATTTTCACTGGGCCGACAATATCGCCCGTCTGGACGGCCCCATCGAATTTGCCCTGAACGGAGACAGCGCCCCGAACCGCCGGTTCAACTATCGTTTCATCAGGAAATAGGGCATAAGAGCAAAGTGCATTGTAAAAGGATGATATAGATATGAAAACCACGTTCATTTGTTTTCTTTTGGGAATGATTTTCCTCGGCGGTTGCCATCGGAACCGGCAGCAGGTTCCCGCGGAGGATATGCCGAGCGTTGCTTTGGCGGTTAGGCGGGACAGGACCGAAGACGATCCGCGTGTCCGCACCTACGTCTGGCCTGTGCGGATCCTATGGCACAGCGAAGGCGGTACGGTCGAAAAGCCCGAAATGCTGCTGGAGCATCGGACCGGCCAGATCACACTGGACGCTTCCGATCCCTGTGTCCTTAAAACCGAAAAAGGCGATAGCGGAATCCTTCTGGATTTTGGAAAGGAACTGCACGGAGGTGTACAGATCATGGTCTGGCACACCAAAGAGAACCAACCCGTGCGTCTGCGGGTGCGGTTCGGCGAGTCGGTCAGCGAGGCCATGAGCGATCCGGGAGGGGAAAAGAACGCCACCAACGATCACGCCATTCGCGATCAGAATATTCTTGTGCCCTGGCTGGGCACGGCCGAGATGGGCAATACCGGATTTCGGTTTGTGCGGATCGATCTGGCCGAGGAAAACAGCTTTGTGCAGCTCAAGGCCGTCCGGGCGGTCTTTCTCTATCGCGATCTGGACTATCTCGGCTCCTTTTGCTGCAGCGACCAGCGGCTGAATCAAATCTGGCAGACCGGCACCTATACGGTGCATCTGAACATGCAGGATTACCTTTGGGATGGAATCAAACGGGACCGGCTCGTCTGGATCGGAGATATGCATCCGGAGACGATGAGCATCCTGGCGGTCTTCGGCGCTCATGAGGTGATCCCCAAAAGCCTGGACCTGATCCGCGACGAGACGCCGCTGCCCCGCTGGATGAACGGCATCAGCTCGTATTCCATGTGGTGGATTCTGATCCATCATTCCTGGTATCTTTACACGGCCGATGCAGACTACCTGCAACAGCAGAGGGAGTATCTGACCGGTCTGCTGGAACAGTTATGCGGGCATGTTGGGCCGGATAACAGGGAAGCCCTGCCTCCGCACCGGTTTCTGGACTGGCCCTCCAGCGACAATGCGCCGGCCATCCATGCCGGACTGCATTCCCTTCTGGTAATGACGCTGGAGGCCGGGGCGCAGTTATGCGAGGTTCTTGGAGAGAATCAGACACAGGCCGATTGTCTCGATGCCGCCAATCGACTCCGTAAACACATTCCCGATCCGTCCGGCAGCAAGCAGGCCGCCGCCCTGATGGCCCTGGCCGGGCTGGCCGAGGCCGTTTCGCTCAGTCGAGATGTGATGGCCGTCGACGGCGCTCACCGAATGAGCACCTTTTACGGGTATTATGTCCTGCAGGCTCGTGCGATGGCCGGGGATTACCAGGGAGCCATGGACTGTATTGGCCAGTACTGGGGAGCCATGCTGGACCTGGGGGCGACAACCTTTTGGGAAGACTTCGATCTGAAATGGACGGAAAATGCGGCGCGAATCGATGAGTTGGTTCCGCCCGGCAAGAAAGACATTCACGGCGATTTCGGGAACTATTGTTACAAGGGCTTCCGACACAGTTTGTGCCACGGATGGGCCTCCGGGCCGACGGCCTGGCTGAGCGAGCATGTATTGGGGATTCAGTTTGTGGAGCCCGGCGGGGCCGTGATCCGTATCGATCCCCACCTTGGCGATCTGGCCTGGGCGGAAGGGACGTATCCTACTCCGAAAGGACTTCTGCGAGTACGGCATGTCAAACAAGCCGATGGCGCTATTTCAAGCCGGATACAGGCCCCGCCCGGCATAAAAATTGTCCGGCCCTGATCCTGTGGCCTCTCTTGTTTAACCCAACTGGATCTGTCGGCTCAACTCATCCAGTTGACGACGGGTGGCCGGGTCCTTCTGCTGAAGCTGATCGATTTTACCACAGGCATGCAGCACCGTGGAATGGTCTCGTCCGCCCAGATGGCCGCCAATCTCTTCGAGGCTGTGTTTGGTCAGATTCCGAGCCAGGTACATACAGATTTGCCGGGGCAGCGCGATGCTCTGGCTGCGTTTTTTGCTTTGCAGGTCGGCCTGACGCACGTCGAAATATTTCGTCACGGCATTGATGATATCGGTGATTGTAATCGGTCTTTCCGCACTGACCATCTGTTCGCCCAGAGCTCTTCTGGCCAGGTCCAGAGAGATCGGCTCCCCTGCTGTCTTGGCGGTGGCGTAAATGATGGTCAACGCCCCTTCCAGCTCCCGGATGTTGGTCTGGGCCTTGTTGGCGATCAGCGCGGCGATGTCTTCGGAAATATCCAACCCCCTAAGATGAGCCTTTTTCTGGACGATGGCGATCCGCGTCTCATAACTGGGGGCATCCAGCCGGGCGACCAGGCCCCACTTAAACCGGCTGATCAGCCGCTCCTCCATTCGGGAAAGCTCGCTTGGGGCCGAATCGGCGGTGAGGATGATCTGGCGGCGATTGTTGTATAACGCATTAAAGGTATGAAAAAACTCTTCCTGACTCTGCTCGCGCTCCCGCAAAAACTGCACATCGTCGATAATCAGGATATCCACCGAACGCAGACGGCTCTGGAATTCGGACAATGTCCCTTTTTCGATCGCGCTGATAAACGTATTGACAAATGCCTCACAGCTTAAAAAACAAATCGAGATGCCGGATTCCGTTTTTCTTGCTTCATGGCAAACGGCATGCAGCAGATGCGTCTTGCCCAGCCCCACATTGCCGTATAAAAACAAGGGATTATAGGTGGTTCCCGGAGAATGGCTTACCGCCATGCAACTGGCATGAGCCAGTCGATTGCAGGGCCCGACCACAAAATTATCAAAAGAATAATCCGGATGCAGCTTGAGAACGCCCTGTGCCGGTATGGCGCTGTGGGTCTGCGATGAGCCATTGATTCCAAAGTGCACGCTCACCAGATGACCGGTGATATTCTGGGCCGCCTGCGTAAACGTCCGAGAGCACTGATCTTGCAGAAACTGCGCCGTCGCCTCATCCGGACATCCGATTTCCAGCCGCCCCCCATTGAATTCCACCAGCCGCAGATCGTCAAACCATGTCCGACTGTTGACCGGATCAATCGCCTTGATCCGGTCAATCATCTGAGTAAAAAGTTCGGCTGTATCCTGTGTTTTCAATGATTTTGTCCTCTTTGGGTCGTATCGGTCGGCCCGCCGGCTTGCGACTACGAACCGCTATAAATCCATGTCTTCTTTGCAGCCCTATCGACGGAAGATTTGCCTCGAACAACGGCAACGCTGGAAGATAACAACGCCGGGGGGGCTTGTCAAAAGAAATCGTTTCCCGTCGTACTGTCAAGAGAGCCAAAAAAAGTAAATCCTTTGACTTTTGGCTTGCTGTGTGCGATACTAAATAATTTGTGTTTATTCTAAATCGTCAATTTCCTAATGTATATGAGAAAGGATGCCTTATGAAGATTCGTCTGGCAAGTCTGTTTGTTGTTCTGGGCCTGGGAGTCGGTCTGGTTTTTGGCATGGGCAAAAGCGAGGGCGATAAAAAGAAGGTCGCCGAGCCGGTCCAAAAGACCCCAGCCCAGCCCAAATCCGTACAGCCGGCAGCACCCAAAACCGTCGAACCCGTCAAACCGATCGAGAAGGCTGCTCCCGCCGTTCCGGCAACGGGAATGTCCGCCAATCCGGTGGTCGCCACCCCCGCTCCTGCGCAAACAGCCGCTCAACCGGTACCTGTCGATCCGGCCAGGGTGTTTGCCACAGTCAACGGGATCAAGATCACCGGCGCCGAGACCGAGCCGCGTGTGGAGATGATGGTCAAACAGCAAATCGCCCAATTGGGACCCATGGGCGCTTCTTTGCCTCCGCAGGCCTTTGACAATCTGAAGGGGCGCATCCGACCCCAGGTGGTAGAGTGGCTGGTCGAGCAAAAACTTGTCGAAGAAAAACTCAAATCGAAAAACATAATAATCACCGACGAGCAGATTGACACGCAGCTTGATGCCATGCTCAGTGCCCGCAATATGACCCGCGAGGACGCCAAAAAAGCGGTGGAGCAGCAGGGAGGAACGATGGAGGAGTTTCGAAGTCAGATGAAAATGAGCATGGGCACCGAAAAGCTTCTGACCGAGTATATGGAAGGTAAATCCGAACCGATCGATGAGGCCGACGCCAAGAAGTTTTATGACGAAAACCAGCAGGCCTTCCAGGAGGCCGAACAGGTGAAGGCCAGCCATATCCTGATCAAGACCGAGAATCTGGACGAAGCGGGCAAGGCCCAGGCCCGAAGCCGCATCGAAGAAATTCTGGTAAAGGTCAAGGCGGGCGAGGATTTTGCCACATTGGCCAAGGAACATTCCGATTGTCCTTCCAGCGCCAAAGGCGGCGACCTGGATTTCTTTACGAAAGAACGAATGGTGCCCGAGTTTTCCGAAGCCGCTTTTTCAATGAAAGTGGGCGATGTCAGCGGTGTCGTCGAGACTAAGTTCGGGTACCACATAATCAAAGTGACGGATCGCAAGGAAGCGAAGGTGCGAAGCTTTGAGGAAGAAAAGGATGAAATCACCGAATACCTTACGCGGCAGCAAAGACAACGCTTCTGGGACCAGTACCGTAACGAATTGAAAAAGGACGCCCAGATCGAATATGCCGAAGAGATCAAACAGGCCCTGCAGCCGAAACCGCAGCAGGTGCCCGTCAAGCCCCAGACGCAGGAAGTGCCCGTCAAAAGCGGCGGCAATTAATTTTGGCTCTTCGGAATAATTTATGGGTAAAAAGATAAGGAATCGCCTTCGGCGATGCTGATTTATGCTTTTCAAACACCCCCC
>JAFGGE010000229.1 GCA_016930745.1 Sedimentisphaerales bacterium | reverse complement strand
TGGCCGCCATTCAACGTTCGCCAAAGCTGGTCAGTTCTTTTTTTCATGCCCAAAGTGTAGCCTATACTATGTATTGATTAGTAAATACCTGCTGGTCTACAAACTTCTTTCCGACCTCGTCGGCCGCCATATAAACAGCATCGATGGCGTCTTGATAATCCACGACCCCGTCCATATCGCGCCAGTAAGCAGCATCGCCAACGAGGTGCATAATCTTCGGAAAACCCGCTGAATAGTGAACCATGCTTTTCAGTGCGTCGTCTTCAATCCTCAAATTGACCGAAGAGAAAGCTCTATTGAAAAAATCGCTTACTTCATTTGGACGCAAAGGGTCTATCTCAACCACATCAAAGATGCGCTCTATGGGTTCATGATGTTCGATCATTTCCCGCCGTCTATCCTGGACCCCGCACAATACCAGTAAAAGGGGAAGAGGCGGATTGGCCAGCGCGTTGGCGTCCACCAGACCTTTGATAAAATGGGCAAACTTGGGATTACGAGTGATTCCATTAATTTCATCCAACGCCAGAAAAATGCCCGTTATGCCGGTATCGCGTAACCGCGCATATACCTCATTTAGAAAGGGAAGCATACCAGAAGCAATAGACGGGGCATCTTGTTGTAGAGCGTCAGCACGGATTGTGAAACCGAATAACGACTGTTCCCCGATATATTTGGCCAGCCAGTGAGTCAATTTTTCCGCCCTTTGGGGGATCAAGGCGCCAGAACGCAATGTAGCTTCGAGAACTTTCTGCGCAAGATCCTCGATCATTTCAGCTCCGCCAAGGGGCGTATAAATAGGGTGCAACTGATACTGTTTTTCTGCTAAGGCTTGAAGGTATCCTGTAATCGAACTTTTCCCTATACCGTATTCGCCCTGGATAAATACGGCCACCGGTTTACCCTCCGTCACTTGGCCAGCTCCTCTGGTCATAATTCGTTCAACTTGGGTGCTTCTGCCTACAAATAACTCTATAGGAACAGGCTGTCCGGGGTAAAATGGGCTCTTCCCTTTTGTGCCTCCACCTATACCCATATTTCACCTCATAGCATGCTGATTTTCTTTTACAATAGTCCGTTACCATTTCAATACGGCGCCGGTGTCGGCGCTGGTGGCCATGGCGGCGTACTTAGCCAGACAGCCTTTCGTGATGCGGGCCGGGCGCGGCTGCCAGCGGGCCTTGCGGGCGGTCAGCTCATCATCGCTTAGTCTGACATGGATCGAATGGTTGGGGATATCGATTTCGATAATGTCTCCCGGTTCGATCAGTCCTATGGGGCCGCCTACCGCCGCTTCCGGGCTGATGTGTCCGATACAGGCGCCGCGGGTGCCCCCGGAAAAACGTCCATCAGTAACCAGCGCCACCGATTCGCCCAGGCCGGCGCCCATGATGTAGCTGGTCGGCGAGAGCATCTCCTGCATACCCGGACCGCCCTTGGGACCCTCATAACGAATGACGACAACATCGCCGGCCTTGACCTTGCCGGCAAGAATCCCGTCGCAGGCCTCTTCCTGGCTCTCGAAAATGACGGCCGGACCGGAATGGGTCAGCATGGACGCCATCACTCCGGCGCTTTTGACGACACAGCCGTCCGGTGCGAGATTGCCATACAGAATCGACAGTCCCCCGGTCTTTGAATAGGGATTGTCGATCGTATGAATGCAGTCGGCATTCTTCACTTTGGCCTTCTTGATCCGCTCTCCCAGGGGCACCGCGCTGACGGTCATGCAATCCTGTTTCAGCAGGCCGTCGATCTTGCTGATTTCTTTAAGAATCGCACTGATTCCCCCGGCATCGTCCACATCCTCAATATGCCAGGCGCTGGAGGGGGAGACCTTGCAGATGTTGGGGCATTTACGGCTGATCTCATTGATCCGATTCAAACCGTACTCCACGCCCGCTTCATTGGCGATCGCCAGGGTGTGCAGCACGGTATTGGTCGAGCCGCCCATGGCCATGTCCAGCACAAAGCCGTTGTCCAGCGAATCGCGTGTGATGATATCCAGGGGTTTGATATCCTTCCTGATCAGCTCGAGGATCTGCCGGCCGGCCTGTTTATAGAGTTTCTTTCGTTTCGGATCAACCGCCAGTATGGTTCCGTTTCCGGGCAGGGCCATGCCGATCGCTTCGCACAAACAGTTCATGCTGTTGGCGGTGAACATGCCCGAGCAGCTTCCCTGCGTGGGACAACCAGTGCATTCCAGATCATGTAGATCGTCTTCTTCGATTGTGCCCGCATTGTACTGCGCGACGCCTTCAAAGATGCTGATCAGATCGACGGTTTTACCCTGTTTGGTCTTGCCGGCCGCCATTGGCCCGCCCGAAACGAACAGGGTTGGGATATTCAGCCGCACGGCCGCCATGAGCATACCCGGAATGATTTTATCGCAATTGGGGATACAGATCATGCCGTCGAAACAATGGGCCCGGATCATGGTTTCGACCGCATCGGCGATGATCTCGCGCGAGGCCAGCGAGTATTTCATGCCGGTATGGCCCATGGCGATCCCGTCGCAGACGGCGATCGTATTGAATTCGAACGGCACGCCTCCGGCGTCGCGGACGGCCTGTTTGACCACTTTGGCGACCTTGTCGAGGTGAACGTGACCGGGTACGATTTCGCAGAAGCTGTTGGCAATAGCGACAAACGGCTTGTCGATATCCGCTTCTTTCAGGCCGCAGGCCCGCATCAGACCGCGGTGAGGCGCTCTCTGAAAACCTTTTTTTACCATATCGCTGTTCATATTGTTGCTCCGATAGAATCTTGCCGGGCAGCAGTATTGCCGTGCAACCTGTGTTTATTTCTTTTTCCAGACGGATGAAAACGGGATATTATAGCCATTCCACAGGACCTGATAAACCCTAAAATATCGCGAAAACAGGCCTTTGGGCTTTCTTTTTAGATGGGTTATTTTCATGCTTGCGCCTTTGTCTACCGATATTTACAACAGTTTAGAAGGCCGTACAGTCCGGCGGAATTTAGGTTGTGTATTCGTCGGGGATGGCTATAATTTCCGGTTGGCAAAGAGATTGTTTTGGAAGGAGAATACAATGTCCCGAAATATGACAATCATGGTTATCGGACTGGCGGGGATCATGGTGTTGACCGGTTGCGGGGCTTCCCAGGTCAACCTGGCCATGCAGTTCAAGGTCAACGATGTGGATACCTACCGGGTCACCACCGAGCAGATCAAGGATTACAAATTCGAGCAACCCAGCGAAGAACCGCCTAAGATAACCGAAAACCAGTCGGCCACGGTCATCTCCGTCGAATTCGATCAGAAAATCGACAACATCGACGCCAAAGGCAATGCGATCGCCGATATCACGATCAAAGGGCTTCAATACACCGTCACCGAAAAGGATGTGACCAAATTCGATTTCGACAGCGCCCGCGAAAGCGATACAAACAAGCCGCTGGCCAAATTAATCGGAGCAACCTATAAAATCACCATCTCCCCGGATGGAAGCGTCTCGGTCCTGGACGCCCAGCAGGCCCGCAAGGCCCTGACCGGCGCCCTTACCGACGCCAAGATCGCCTCCAACCTGTTCAAGGACGAAACGATCATTCAGCGGCATGAGGTTTTGTCCCTTCCCCAGGCCGGAGAAAGCGTGAAAAAGGTAGGAAACACCTGGAGCGAGGTAGTGGCCTCGCCTCCCGGACTGCTGGCGCCGAAATCCTATGAAAAGGTCTATACCCTGGAAAAGATCGAGGGCGGCAAAGACACCGGCGTCGCACAGGTGACTATGAGCGCCAAAGAAAGCGCCGTCAAGGCCGAGGGGGAAGCCAAAGATGCGCCCGGGATGGGTTTTATGGCCAAGATGTTCGACACCGAAGAGGCCTACACCGGCTCCATGAAATTCGATCTGGGCAGCGGCAAGGTCCAACAGTATATGGAAAAGCTGGCCGTTCGATATATCGCAGCCGAATCGCCGGCCAATCAGAAACCGGATAAAGGGCCTGATACGCTGGTGATGGGCTTGACGTATACGGTTTCGGGACAGATGCTGACGCAATAGAAACGCTTACAACGGGTCCATCGACAGGGAAGGGAAATGATTGTGAGAACCATTCCGACGCTTATATGTTTAGGGATCCTGTTCGTTGCGGCGGGCTGCCAACTGGGTTCGAAAACCGGGGATAAGGATGTGCTGGTCCTGGAATTCAGGGAAGACCAGCCGATCCGGTATAAGGCCGTATCGCAGCGGGATATCTTGATTGAGCTGCTGGACGGGGAAGGTAAACCGCAGCAGAACCAGTCGCATAAGATGAGCGAACAGTTGGATCTGGAACTGACATTCCTGGCTAAAGAGGTGAATCTGTTCGGTTTAACCACCGTGCAGGCTACCGTGGACTCGGCCAAAGTAACTCGCCAGGCGTTTCGAACGCGGGGTCCGGAGCCGGAGGATATCACGGAAAAACTGAAAGGCATGACCTTTACGTTTAAGGTGTCTCCGGCCGGAAAGCCGACGGACACCTCCGAGATGGACGCCCGGATCAATGAATTTATCGAGAGCGGTTTTGTGAACCGCTCCGGCCCGGTAAAGCGGATCAAGGATCCCGATATGGTGGTGGACTTTATCATGTTGACGCATCATCTCTGGGATCCGGTCGCGGCCATAAAAAAGCCGTCCGGTGTTACGACAGGAGCAACATGGAAATCGGACCAGCTTGTCCCGCTTCCGTTTCCACTGCCGATGATGCGTGAAACGACCTATACGCTGGCCGAGGTATCGCAAGAGAACGGCAGAAAAGCGGTGATTCACAGCGCTTTTGGCCTGACCAAGAACGAGCCGGCCTACTGGCCCAAAGCGTATCAGGAAGTGTTCAACCTGCGGGGAAGCCTGTTTGCCGTGCTCCGCAATTATCGTTTCGAATCCATCGAAGGAACGGGAAACGCCGTATTTGACATTCAGCAGGGGATGCTGGAAAACGAGTCCCAGCAGTGGAAAATGAAAATCAACGCCGATTTCATGCTTCCGCTGGGCAATACCCGGCCGGTTATTACCATCGATCAGAAGATTCATGTCGAACGGGCGGCCCCGTAACGGCCCGGCGCAACGCATCCGATGGAGGTGGATTGACCTTGGAGCGGAAGAATCTGTGGGCGCCGTGGCGTATGGAATATATCCGGGGTCTGGGCGAAAAGACCGACTGTTTTCTTTGTGACTACGTATCCTCGCCCGACAAAGATGCAGACCATCATGTCCTGTGGCGCACCGAACGAAGCCTCGTCGTCTTCAACCGGTTTCCGTATAACAACGGGCACATGCTGATCGCCCCGCGACGGCATATCGGCGAACTGGAGCAAGCCGACGAGGCGGAACTGCTGGAGTTAATGACTCTTACACGGGACTGCCAGCAGGTATTGCACAGAGCCATCAGCCCCCAGGGATTTAACGTCGGAATCAACTTCGGCCGCTGCGCCGGGGCGGGTCTGCCGGAGCATCTCCATCTGCATATCGTGCCGCGCTGGAACGGCGACACCAACTATATGGCCGTGTGTGCACAGACCGATGTCATCAGCCAGAGCATGTCCGAATTGTATCAGCGACTTCGGGAAATCAGCCAAACAGAAGGTTTTCCCAGGTTGTAGCATGGCAACAACGCCGATCTCATTTGCGGTAACGAACGCCCAGAGCAAAGGCCGTGTTTATCCCCAGCCCCCACATCCGTATCGCACGGATTTTGAGCGGGATCGGGACCGGATCATTCACTGTTCGGCGTTTCGCCGGCTGGAAGGAAAAACTCAGGTTTTTACGCCCGGACGGAATGAAAATTATCGCACCCGACTGACCCACAGCATCGAAGTGGCCCAGATCGGACGAACCATCGCCGGGGGATTACACCTCAATGAGGACCTGACCGAGGCCATCTGTCTGGGGCACGATCTGGGGCACAGCCCTTTCGGCCACGCCGGTGAAACGGTTTTGAACGAACGGATGGCGGATTTCGGAGGCTTTGAACACAATCGTCAGTCGTTGCGGGTCGTGGACTGGCTGGAACATCCGTACCCGGACTTTCCCGGCCTGAACCTGATGTATGAGACGCGGCTGGGTTTTGCGCGGCATTACAGCCCGTACGATCTACCCGAAGGGGACAACTTCGAGGAAACACAATGTACCCTGGAAGGACAGATCGCCAACCTGGCCGACCGGATCGCCTATAACGGCCATGATCTGGAGGACGGATTGCGTGCCCGGCTGCTGCAGGAAGAAGCGCTACGGGAACTGCCCCTTTTCCGCCAGGCACAGGAACGAATCGAGGCCGGCCGCCTGACCGACCCTGTGGTGCGGCAGACCCGCACCGCTAAAACGATCATCGATCTTTTAGTGGGAAACGCCATCGAAACCAGCCGGGATGCGATCACACAATCCGGTGCGCGATCCATTTGCGATGTGGTCCAAAGGGAAGAGCCTTTGATACGGCTTGGCGTCCCGGAAGAGACGAAATTGAGACAAATGGAGGCCTTCCTGCTGACAAAAATGTACCATCATCCCTCTGTTCTGGAAGGCCACGGCAATGTGGAACGATGGATAAAGTCGGTTTTTGACAGGCTTTGTTCGCATCCGGATCAGATGCCGGGCTATTTCCGGTCTATGATCGACAGCCAGGGATTACATCGGGTCGTGTGTGATTATATGGCGGGTATGACAGACCGTTTTTGTTTGTCTCTTGCGGAAGCGTAAAGATGAAGGATTTCAGACGTTTATTGACCTCCTGTTTCGGATTGGGCTGGCTGCCGATAGCGCCGGGTACATGGGGATCGCTGCCCCCGGTTGTTTTTTTTCTATTATTATCAGTACTGAAAATGCCGACTTGGGGAATCACAATCGCCATGGCAATAGTGGTCGTATTGGCATCGTGGGGATGTGTCGCTTTTGCAGCATCGGCCATTGCCGTCTGTGGGAAAAAGGATCCCGGGGAGGTAGTGCTGGACGAGGTAGCCGGTCAGGCGGTCGTTTTTCTGGCGATTCCCGCACTGCCGTCGGTTGGTGCTCTATGGATTGCCACCGCGGTCGGATTTTTAGCGTTTCGCTTTTTTGATATCTTTAAGTTCTGGCCATGCAAGAGGTTAGAACAATTTCCAACAGGATGGGGCATCCTGCTGGATGATCTGATGGCCGGGCTGTATGCCCTACTAGTAATACAATTGGCCGTCCGGGTATATCTTCTTGGATAGGGTTATGAAGGCACAGGACATTCGGGTCGATAAGGTAAGCGTCAATAAAGGAATGCGCTGATGAACGAAAGGCCCGAAATGCCCACAGAAATACTGGAAATAGTCGAAACACAGGAATCCCTCATGGACCAGAATCATCTCGTTCCGGTCGCTCAAACACTGCGGCAGCGGTTTGAGCATCTTCAATTGCATCGGCCCGAGCGGATGGTGCGGTATGAGCCGGGCGATGAACTGAATTATGAAATGGCCGGCGTGGAGGCAGATCAGAAAGCCAGGGTCCGTCTGGCGATCGAGAAGTTTGTCGGTGGTGGATTCGCCGGGCAGGTATACCGAATCAGAGTGCTGGGAATAGAAACCGATTCCGGAACTATCGAGAAGTTAGGCGGTATCGAGGTCCATGGCGTCTATGCCATGAAGATCCTTATCCCTCCGTCGGATTTTTCCGTGTTATTTCGGAATTTCGTGTACTGGCTGGGCTTTCAGGGACCGTTCCAGCTTCAGGTCAATCCTGCCGCCGCCCGGGCCGGCGCGATTTGGCAGAAATTCATCCGCCGAGCGGCCAAAATTCGGTTCGGCGACGAATCCTGCATTAACGATATCCATGTTATCTTCGTCGATCCGGTCCTGGGCAGTTGCGGGGAGCTGAGCGACTGGGTGGATGGGCGGACATGGCGGCTGGAGGTGGATGAGAATCTGGATACCCTCAAACGCTGGAAAAAGGGCAAACCATACCATCCGGATCGGCTGAGATCGCCGGAGTATCGATCCAAAAAGATGTTCATGGGTGAACTGGTACAGCTTCTGCATGATATGGGGGCTCACGAATTCGCCCGGCAGTACGAATGGTCGACCTGTAAAAGCCAGCCGAATGCCTTGAAACGAACCGAAACGGAGCAGGACCCGACGGCCGGCCTGATGGCGGTCGATTTTCGGGCGGGACTGGCCCTGCTGCCGTTTTTACCCATGAGCCCGGGTGACTTCAAGCTGATCTGGCAGGGTCTCAAACGCGGTTCGCTGGTTCAATTTGACCGGGGCAGTCTCCAAACACTGGAAGCCTTTGTGAATACACACCGAGAAGCCTTCTCCGATATGCTGCCACTGCTGGAGGAATTAAAGCAATGCGAGACAATCTACCGCCGTTCTCTGCCGGATGTGACCCACAATCATCTGCGATTGTTCTATGACGGTGCGCTTTGGCGAACCATGCTCGACAGCGCCGTCACCGGCTGGAGTGTGCGGAATCTCGTCGATGAAGCCGGCCAGCAAAAACTGCGGGACAGTCGGTTCAAAATCATCGTATTCTTTCTTCTGGGTCTGGTCCCGATCCTGGGCCGGGCATTGCGGAAAAGCTGGTGCCATGCGGCATGGAGAAACCATTACAAATCGATGCTGAGCAGTTGGGACTATTTCCAGCGGGCTGTCAAAGGACGTATCGCCGAACGGGTGCTGGCATGGTATCGGGCCGGACGCATCGGGAGCGGGCAGGTTCAGAAAGTCTCCTCTGATATCGCCTCATTTATGGCTCACAAGCTTCTTTCACTGATTACCTGGGCCGGATTGCATCGGTTTATTACGGACGGGCAAGTCCGAAAGGAAAAGCTGTATGCCATTTTCGTTCGGCCGATACGGCTGTATTTCAACGCCGAGCTGCGGGAACAATGGATGCGCGATATGGTGCAGGAAGGCCGCCGCAAGCACATTCTTACCGACGAAGACGCTGAAACAATTATTTCACGTCTGAATGAACCCTATATCCAGCGATATCTGGTCAGTCTGGTCGTGCACCTCCTGACACTGCCTGTTACGCAGGTGGTCTCTGTTTCGATAGCGGTGGTGTACTACATTACCCATCGGGACCAGCCCAATGCATGGGCGATTGGCCTGGGAATTATCGGTCTGTTTCAGGTGACTCCCGTTTCACCAGGCTCCTTCTGCCGCGGCCTATATACCACGATTATGGCGATTCGGGATCGCAGCTTCAAAGACTACAATATCGCCCTGTTTTTGAGCTACTTCAAATATGTGGGGTACCTGGCCTTTCCGATCCAGATGACGCATCGGTATCCGACGATTTCGCGGTTTATGGCCGGGCACTGGGCCACCGATGCCGTGCACATCGTGCCGGTTTTCGGGGAGCAGGGCGCACTGCTGGAGCATTGGGTGTTTTGCCTGTTTTACAACTGGCCGCTGACCATTCGTCGTCGGATGCAGGCCCGGGCCCAGGTCCGGGCTTTACAGTCGCCACGATATTGGCATCTGCCTGTCTGCGCGGTCCTTGGAGCCGTCGTACTGTCTGTAACTCACATGATAGCCTTATTTTATGGGCAGATCCCCTCTGTTGACAATAAATGGTTTCTTGCCAATCTGTGGTTTGTGATTCTGCCGATACCAGTCATTGTCGGCGGGGTCTCCACTGTATTTTCGGGTGGATTGCCGTTGGGACGCCGGATTATTGCATCGCCCCTGTGCGGGCTGATTTTGGGTATCCTGTACTCGGTTGTCGCTGTCAGCCTGGACAGCCAATCCCAGATCGAATCAACGGCCTTCTGGATGCCGATGATCTTACGCAGCTTCTTTTTCGCCGTTTTCTGCACCATCGGCGTGCTGGTAACCGAACTGCTCTTACCCGATCCGAACCTGGCGGCGGAAAACATCGACAAATGACCTTCTGTTCAGCCGTCGGGCGAAGAGTGTATCCTGTTGCTACACAAGACGTTACATCTGTAAAAGCATTCTATTTCGTGAAAGGATTCACGAACCTGTTTTTCCCCGGCCGGCGGGAATTTACGGGGTTTCTGTGACCAAACCCCTTGCCAAGCCCACGGCAATGTGCGAAAATACAGTGTTTTGTATTTAATAGAAGGATTCTTAAAGAAAGATGGCCAACAGTTATAGTTCGCTGTGCGACGACTTTTTTGTCGATTTGCACGTCAATACGGAACTGGACCTGCCGACCGAGCGGGATACGATACTGCACTTTTTCGAACGCATCGAAAAGCAGTTTCCGGGCATGGGGAATTTCCAGCGTCGCGACAATGGGGATTTCAGCCTGGAAGAAGACCGCGACGGGCAGCGGTATCGGTGGATCACCCTGGAGATGGACCGGCTCTGCGCCGGCTGCGCCAATCCGGCCCTGATGGAGGATGCCTACAGCCTGCAGCGGACGGTGCTGGAGTTGTCGCCGTATATGCTGGGCGTAAACCATCTGGATATCGACTCGCTGGATGTGACGTTTACGATGGATTTCGACTATCAGGGCAACCACGACGAGGTGATCGCCGATGCCCTGTACGGCAACAGCGCGTTTTCGTCCCTCCTGGAAATCCCGAAGGCCCGACCGTTGGGATTTTCCCCCAGCGCGATTGTTTCCTTGAGTCAGGACTGCTACTGCCAGGCCCGGATCGCCATCGAGTCCCGAACCACGGTCTATGAGGTGCGCAACGGCAAATACAAGCCGGATGAGCCGATCAGCCTGTATTTCACGGTCCGACGGTACCCCCGTCCGGGGGAAAAATTTGACGCCCCCAGGTCCTTCGACATGCAATGCCGGATCGCCGAGGATATGATGGCCGAGAAAATCTTTCCGAATTTTGCCGCCCCCCTGATCAATGCGATTGCCCAGAGGAGATAGAAGAAGCGCCGAGCATAAGAAAACCTATGTAAGGAGGCCTGCATGGCTGTTATCGCGCCGCTGAGTAAGTACAAAAAAGGCAACTTTAAGATCGTGATCGCCGTATTGATCGGCCTGGCCCTGTGGTTCGCTTATGACGGGTATCTCAATAAAAGTTTTATTGAAAAACATACTCAGGAAGACGGAGCACCCAACGGTACGCTTGTATTCAATCAAAAGTCCCCGCCTTTTCTGGCCGGTGCGGCGGTCCTGATGGGCTTGTGGTACTTTAGAACCAAAGACAAGAAGGTGGTTGCCGATGAGTCGTCCCTGATCGTAGGCAAGACTCGTATCCCTTTCGATTCGATTGAACGCATTGATAAAACGCATTTCGATTCGAACGGTTATTTTACGGTAATCTATAAAACCGAAACCGGCAGCGAAGCCGAACTTCGGCTCAACGAACGAACGTACGATAATCTTCCGGCGGTTCTGGAAGAATTGATCCGGCAGATCACCTGATCGGCCCAAATCGTGGCACAGGGAAGAAATACATTCTATGAATTATTGCGTCGTGGGATTGCAGTGGGGCGATGAGGGCAAGGGCAAAGTCGTCGACATCCTTGCCGAAAACAGCGATATCGTCGTGCGCTATGCCGGCGGAGCGAACGCAGGACATACCGTTACGGTCGCGGAGGAGCGGTTTGCCCTGCATCTAATGCCCAGCGGAGCCGTTCGTCCCGGCACGGCATGCGTGATCGGCAACGGCGTCGTGGTCGATCCGGAGGTGCTGGTCGGCGAGATCGAAGGCCTCGCCCGGCGGGGCATCACCATGGAAGGACGCCTTTTTATCAGCGAAAACGCCCATGTCGTCCTGGATTACCACAAGCAGGAAGACCGGCTGCGGGAAGAGGCGCTGGGCAAGAACAAGATCGGCACCACCGCACGGGGCATCGGACCGTGTTATGCCGACAAGGTCGGCCGCAGCTTTGCAATCCGTATGGCGGATTGGCGCGATATGGATGGATTGCATGACAAATTACGGCAAGTGGCGGACTATAAAAGCAGGATTTTCCGCGCGCTATACAATGCCGAGCCAGTGGATGCCGAAGGGATTTTCGAGAAGTGCAAAATGTATCGTGAGACACTTTTACGGTGCGTTTGCAATACCACGCGATATCTGCATGAGGCCATCGAGCAGGGTAAAAATGTGCTCTTTGAAGGGGCGCAGGGTTCGTTGCTGGATCTGGATCACGGCACGTTCCCCTTTGTCACCAGCTCCAACGCCAGCTCGCTGGGCATGGGGGCCGGCTGCGGCGTCCCGATGAAGCTGATCGACAGCTTCATCGGTCTGGTCAAGGCCTATTCCACACGGGTGGGATCGGGACCATTCCCGACCGAGCAGGACAACGAGATTGGCCATCGGATCCGGGAAAAGGGGCACGAATACGGCACCACGACCGGCCGGCCCAGGCGGTGCGGCTGGTTTGACGCCGTGGCGGTAGCATACTCGGCCCGGATCGGCGGCATCGACGAAATCGCCATGATGCATCTGGACACACTGGCCGGTATGCCCGAATTAAAGGTCTGCCGGGCCTATCGGATCGACGGGCGGGAAACGACGTTTTTCCCCTGTGACGCCGAAGAGCTGAGCCGGGTGGAGTGTGTTTATGAAACTGTTTCCGGCTGGAACGAAGATATATCCAGCATCTCCCAATGGGAAGATCTGCCCGTCGAGACACGACGGTATATCGAGCTGATCGAAGGCCTGGTCAAGACCCCCATCACGATTCTGGGCGTCGGACCCCGGCGCAGTCAGGCGATCTTTCGAAACCAAGTATAAATCGTTGCTTCGCAGATGGATGAGGCGATTCCGAGGTTGCCTATTGAAACCAATGTTTGCTGAAAAACGGGAAAAAACCGCCCATCGCCTGGGGATAGAACCCCCTCAGGTGCCGCGCCATATCGCCATTATCATGGACGGCAACGGACGCTGGGCGCAGCAGCAGAATCTTCCCCGATTTCGAGGCCATGAAAAGGGGGCCAAGACCGTCGAGGAAATTGCCAAATACTGCGTGGACATCGGTCTGGAATGCCTGAGCCTGTATTCCTTCAGCATGCAGAACTGGAAACGGCCCAAAGAAGAGATCGACTTTTTAATGTTCCTGTACAGCTCCTATCTGAAAGGCATTCAGCCGACCCTGATGGAAAAGCATGTCCGTCTGGTGCATCTGGGCCGACGGGAGCCGCTGCCGCAGGATGTGCTGGACGCCCTGGATGAGACGCTCGCCCTGACGCAGAAAAATCCCGGCATGGCCCTGGGTCTGGCGCTGAATTACGGTTCGCGATCAGAAATCGCCGATGCGGTTTGCCGGATTGCGCAGGAATGTAAAAAGGGAATCCTCGAGCCGGAAGAAATTGACGAAAACTGCATCAGCGACCATCTTTATACGGCCGGGCTGGTCGATCCCGACCTTCTGATTCGCACCTCGGGCGAACTACGCATCAGCGACTTTCTTCTATGGCAAATCTCCTATACGGAATTCTATGTAACAGACACGCTTTGGCCTGATTTTTCCACGGACTCCATTGATGAGGCGATCCTGGCCTATGCAGGCCGCTCGCGTCGTTTCGGAGACGTCAAGGCCCAACCGGCAAGCTGATCCTGATCCATGCTTAAATATCGACTTATTTTTGGCACTTTGATGGTGGTTGTGTTTGTGGGCCTGATCCTTCTGGACGGGTACCTGGATGGTTCCTTGACGACAACCATGACGGATAAGATACCACAAGGCACAATCCTGTGTCTACTGGTGGCCCTGCTGGCGTTTCCAGCACAGTGGGAAATGAGGGCCCTGGCAAAGCAAACCGGGGCGGACATTTGGCTTGCTGTCGTCATTCCGGCCTCCCTCTTACTGGCGACAAGCTGGTACTGGGCCCAGTTTTCTTTTGCCTCAGGCAGATTTCTGGCCTTGCATTTGGCGGGGGTACAGGCTGGTGTTTTGTTGCTTCTATTCCTGTTTCAGGCCCGACGTTATGGGACCAAAGACACTATTCTCAACTGTGGGGCGAATTATTTTTCCCTCGTCTATCTGGGGCTTTTCAGCAGTTTCGTAGTGGCGATCCGGATCGAATGGGGACCCTGGATTCTTTTGCTGTTTATTTTTACTGTAAAGTCTTCTGACACAGGAGCTTACGCGATCGGAAGATGGCTGGGAAAACACCCGTTTTCCCCGTCCATCAGCCCTAAAAAGACATGGGAAGGGGTTCTGGGGGGAATGTTCTTTGCCGCGATAACAGCCGTCCTTTTCAGCGTGTTTTGTGATATAATGGATTGGCGGCTGGGCGCCTTGTTTGGGGTGTTGTTCGCTTTGCTTGGGCAACTGGGCGATTTGGCCGAATCCATGATCAAGAGAGACGCCCGACAAAAGGATTCAGCAGGTCATGTGCCGGGCTTTGGCGGCGTGCTGGATGTCATCGATTCGCCTCTGGCGACCGCGCCGGCGGCGTATCTGTTTTTCGCTGTATTTTGTTAAGAGAGGACATTTGGAGATTCGATTACAACTGGAATCCGACACGAAGCGTCTGGAACTGTTCGGTTCGCGCGACAGCCATCTTCGGATGGTCCGTCAGGCAACCGGCGCCGAGATCGTCGCCCGCAGCGACACCATCCTGATCACAGGCGCCGAGGAGGCCATGGCTCAGGCGGGCAAAGTAATCGACCAGATGCAGAAGCGGCTTGTCAAGCGAGGACGCCTGCGAGAAGAAGATGTCAAGGAGCTGTTGACCCAGCTTGAACATGAAATCCAGCCCGCCGACACCGATGCGATCACGGTATATTCGCATAAAGCCGTCATCGAGCCGTTTACCCGGGGGCAACTGCGGTACATCGAAACCATGCAGAAGAACGACCTGACATTCTGCACCGGCCCGGCCGGAACAGGAAAGACCTACCTGGCCGTCGCTGTGGCCGTGTCCATGCTGAAAAAACGCCAAATCCGAAAAATCGTTCTGGCCCGGCCCGCCGTGGAGGCGGGGGAAAAGCTCGGATTTCTGCCGGGCGACTTGCAGGCCAAGGTCAATCCCTACCTGCGGCCGCTCTTCGACAGCCTGGAGGACATGATGGAGTTCTCTCAGATGCGCAAGTTCATGGAGATGGATATCATCGAGGTTATCCCCCTGGCGTTTATGCGGGGCAGGACCCTGAACGAAGCGGTGGTCATCTGCGATGAAGCCCAGAACACCAGCCCCTCCCAGATGCTGATGGTGCTGACCCGCCTGGGCAGAGAGTCCAAGATGATTATTACCGGCGATACGACCCAGACGGATCTGGAACGGGGGCAGGTCAGCGGAATGATCGACGCGCAGCGAACCTTGCGCGGAATCCGCGGTATAGGTTTTGTGGAACTGGATGAAGAGGATATCGTGCGCCACAAGCTGGTGCAGAATATCGTCAACGCCTATGAGCGCCGAAAAACCCTGGGCGAGTTGCAGGAATAAATGACTCTAAAAAAGAAAAAAAAGATCAGTGCGCGTCGCAAGCAGGTGCGGGAGACGATCTCGGCGGAACGTTCCACGCGATTGAATGTGTTCCTCAACAGCGACCTCCCGACGGCGCTGACGGTATTGTTTGTTTTTGTGATTGTCACGACGGCGATCCTGAGCATCCTGCCCCCCGGGGATCGCACCGGGGAAAAAGTTTTCGAGGGGATGTGGCGGCCTTATCCGGATATTATCGCCCTGGGCGCCGTGGTGTTTTTTATCTCGCTCGGGATGGCCCTCTATCTGCGGCATTATCAGCCGCGGATCACCCTCCGTCCTGCGCGGATGATTGCTCTGGCCTGTTTGTTTCTGGTATTGCTGGCCCTCACCAAAGCGGGGGCTCTTTATCAGCGAGAGACCTATCTGGGAACGGCCACGGCGGTAACCTGTGCAATCGTCCTGACGATCGCCTACGACCAGCGTTTTTCTCTGGGCATGACGCTGTTTTATTCGATTCTCGTCTGCCTGGCGATCAGCGGAGGCAAATCCGCTCGCATTGCGACGGTTTCTCAGTTTATCACCATGGCCGCCGGGGCGGTGCCCTGCTGTTTTGCCCTGCGTGAAATCCGGACGCGGATGAAGCTGATCGAGGTGGCTACCGTCGCCTCGGTGATCGTGTTCATCACCACCGCAGCGATGGGGCAACTGGAAGATCGGGTCCCGGCGGATCTGATCTGGAACGCGGCGATCGCGGCGCTGGTGACGATCGTGGTCGGCGTAATGATCCAGAGTTTTCTCCCGATGATCGAAAAGGTGTTCGGGATCGCCACGAGCATGACCCTTCTGGATTACAGCGACGCCAATCAGCCGTTGCTGAAAAAGCTGGCGATGGAAGCGCCGGGGACCTTCAGCCACAGCCTGCTGATCGGGACTATTGCCGAGGCCGCCGCCGAGGCGATCGGAGCCAACGGGCTTCTGTGCCGCGTGGGAGCGTATTATCATGACGTGGGAAAGATCAACAAACCGGTGTACTTCGGCGAAAACCAGATGGGATCGGCCAGCCGGCACGAGCAGCTTTCGCCGGCGATGAGCCAGTTGATCATCGTCGGGCATGTCAAGGACGGCATCGAGATCGCCAAAGAATACGGCCTTCCGGCGCCGCTTCGTCAGTTCATCGAAACGCACCACGGCACTACGCTGATCGAATATTTCTACAACGAGGCTCGTAAAAAACAAACCGACAAAGACACCCCGATCTCCGAGACGGAATTTCGCTACCCCGGTCCCAAGCCCCGAACCAAGGAAGCGGCGATCGTGATGCTTGCCGATTGCATCGAAAGCGCCGTCCGTTCGATGACCGAGCTGACCCCAACCCGGATTGAGGTGGTCGTGCACAACATGGCTATGAAACGGCTGCAGGACGGCCAGTTTGACGAGTGCGACATGACGCTTCGGGAACTGAGCCAGATCGAGGCGGCGATGGCCAAGTCTATGGCGGCGCACCATCACGGCCGGGTGGCTTATCCGCAGCCGCCGGACAAACCGCAGGAAAAAACCAAGTCGGAGCCGCCGTTGCAGGAAGCCCAGAAGAGTTAGGATCATGGAAGACCATCCTCCCCAGATCAACGTTCAATGTACCTGCATGGTAAACGATCCGGAGGTGGACATAGACTGTCTTTGCGAGCTTGCCCGTCGGATTTGCCTGCGATTCCATGTTTCTGCAGTGGATATCAGCCTGGTCGTAGCGGACGACGAGGGAATACGCCCTATTCATAAACGTTTTCTGGACAGCGCCGCGGTGACGGACGTGATCAGCTTCGACTTGACGGAGGAAAAAGAACGGCCTTTATACGAGGTGATTGTCAACGCCCAGGAAGCGGCCCGTCAGGCAAAGAGGCGAGGGCATCGAACCACAGCGGAACTGGCCCTGTACGTTACCCACGGACTGCTGCACCAGCTCGGTTTCGACGACACCGATGAACCGTCCGCCGGCGAAATGCACCGGATGGAAGACGAAATTTTACTGCAGGCCGGCTATGGAACGGTATACAATACAAGACCCAAGGATCAGGACGAATAACGAAAGGACAACAGCGCGTGAATGATGCGGGATGGTCATTACTGGGGATACTTCTTCTTACGATGGGATCCTTGTTTTTTTCGTTGAATCATTTTGCCCTTCGCGGCTTTTCACGAATCAAGCTGCAGGAAATGTTCAAAGACGCCAATCGAGGGGATATTCCTGCGTCCTTTTTGAAGAAACAGGAAAAAATTCTGGCTCTGTGTCTGTTTTTGGCGCTGGCGGCCGATGTGGGCATTGTCATCCTGCTGGTCCGCCTGCTGTCGAATTCATCCATGCCTTACGTGCTTTCCTTTTTGGCCGGCTTCCTGGTGCTTTCGATTGTGCACGCGAGCATCCCCCAGGCCTGGTCCAAATATACGCCCGAAGCGGTGCTGTTTCGCACGCATCGCCTGCTCTGCTCTCTGGCGTATCTGACCGAGCCCTTCTGGTGGGCCTGCTCGCTGCATGACCGTTTTGTCCGGCGGCTGGCAGGCGTAACCAACGGCAACGGAGATCAGAGCCATGAAGAGAAACAGGAGGAATTTCTCAACGTCGTCGAGCAGGTCCACATGGAAGGCGGTGTCGACGAAGAAGAGATGGAAATGATCGAGAACGTTTTGGAACTGCGCGAGACTACGGCCGAGGAGATCATGACCCCCCGCACCGATCTGGTGGTGCTCAACGTGGACGCCGACCGAGAAACGGTGTTGCGAACCATCAGCCAGGCGGGATTTTCGCGCATCCCGGTGTACGAGGGCAATCTTGACAATATCATCGGGCTGGTCTATGCCAAGGATCTTCTGTTGGAAGTGGGTCGGGAGGGTCAGGAATTCCGCCTGCGCGAGAAAATTCGCAAGGCCTATTTTGTGCCCGAAAGCAAGCCGCTCCGGGCCCTGCTTCATGAATTTCAAAATCAGAAGCTGCATATCGCTGTGGTGCTGGATGAATACGGCGGCACGGCCGGCATCGTGACCATTGAAGACATCCTGGAGGAGCTGGTGGGCGAGATTCTAGACGAGTATGAGGAGAGCCCCTCCGAATCCATGAAAAAGGTGGATGAGCGGACCGTGGAGATGGACGCACGAACCTATGTGGACGATCTGAATGACGAGTTCGAGCTTTCCCTTCCGGAGGAGGACGATTACGATACGGTCGGCGGATTTGTCTTTTCCCATCTGGGTTATATTCCCCGCAAAGGCGAGATCTTTCAGTATGAAAATCTCAAGTTCACCATCGTGGACGCCGAGACCCGGAAGATCAATCGGATTCGGATCGAGAAGCTCGGCAGACAAGACCCCGGCGGGCAGGTCTGAGCCATGGTAGGCCGGGATTGGGCGATTTGCCTGCGAACGACGGACTATTCCGAGACATCTCAGGTCGTAACGCTGTTCACGCGCGAGACGGGAAAGTTCGGCGCTCTGGCCAAAGGCGCCCGGCGGGCCAAATCGGCCTTTGACGGTCCTATCGAGATCTTTTCCTGCGGACAGATCCAGTTTTATCCGAAGTTTTCGGGGGGCCTGGCGACGCTGACGGAATTTTTGCAGGAGCCCAGATTCGTCCGGCTTCGGCGTCATCTGTATGCAATGGACTGCGCTTTGTTCGCCGCGGAACTGCTAGATTCGCTGACGCAGCCCTATGATCCCCATCCCTCATTATATGGCGTTTTCAGCACGTTTCTGGACGATGTGCAGGAGACAACGGACACGAAAAAAAGTCTGGCCCTACTGATCGTATTTCAGTTGAGCCTGCTGGCCGAAGTCGGCAGCCGTCCGATCCTGAACCAGTGCGTCAATTGCCGCAAGCCGTACAAGCAAAGCCGGCGGGGGGCCTTCTTCAGCAGTCAGGCCAATGGGCTGGTTTGCCCCGATTGTGAACCGGCTTTCGTCGGACGAATTCGCATGGCCCCCGACGTCGCGGCGTGTTTTGCCGACTTACAGCAACTAACGCACGCCGAGGAGGCGACGTTACGGGACATGGAACAAATCCTGATCGGACATTTCACCGAGATGCTGCATCGCCGTCCAAAAATGGCGTCCCATTTTCAAAAGTAACCAAACAGACTTCAATTTCTCTCTGCCGACGCCATTGCCGGGGGTATGTGTTGACTTTCCCCCTGATCCGGCGTAGAGTCTGTCCGTGAAATGGAAGGCAGTTTAAATAAGGATTGGGAATGGTTGTTACGCGATTTGCTCCGTCGCCGACGGGGTATCTGCATGTAGGCGGGGCCCGGACGGCGTTGTTTAACTGGTTGTATGCCCGTCGAATGGGAGGAACGTTTATCCTCCGCATCGAAGATACGGACCTCAAGCGAAATACCCCCACCGCGATGCAGCAGGTGATCAAGGACCTCCGCTGGCTGGGCATCGACTGGGATCAGGGCCCCGAAGCGGGCGGCCCGCATGGACCCTATCTGCAATCCCAGCGGCGGGACATATATGACCGATATATCGCACAGCTTCTGGAACAGGGAAAGGCCTATTATTGTTTCGATACGCCCGAGGAACTGGATTCGCTGCGGCAGGAAGCCTCCGAGGGAAAACAGGGATTTGTCTATCGGCGTCCCGAACAATTCCCGGACGCCAAAGACGCAGCGCGGGCCCGCGCCGAGGGCCGGCCGGTTACCGTACGGTTTGCCGTCCCGCAGGATCAGCCCTTTGTCGTACGGGATGTGATTCGCGGCGAAGTCGTCTTCGGACCGGGCGAAGTACAGGATTTTATCATCCTTAAAAGCGACGGCTTTCCCACCTATCATTTCGCCGTTGTGGTGGATGACGAATTGATGGGGGTTACCCATGTTCTCCGGGGTCAGGAGCATTTAATGAACACGCCCTGCCATCTGGCGCTGCAGGCCGCCCTGGGATTTCGCACGCCGGAGTATGCCCATATGTCGGTAACCGTCAGCGAAGGGGGCGGCAAGCTGAGCAAACGCGAGCGTCCCAAGGCCCTGCGAGAGAAGATTAAGGCGATGGACAAGGTGGATCTGGAATCTCTGGCCCGAGCCGGCGGGATCGGCATGGAAGAGTTGGAGTCGTTTCTTCAAAAGAAAACGACACCCGATATGCCCGCCATTGATGCGATGGCGGCCCATCTGGGGGTGCATCTGCCGGAAATCAATGTGGTCGATTTTTTCCGCAGCGGATACTTGCCCGAAACGATGGTCAATTTCCTGGCCCTTCTGGGCTGGAATCCGGGCGATGACCGGGAGGTGATGGATCGTCAGGAGCTGATCGCCGCGTTCGATCTGAACCGTTTGAGCAAATCCAACAGCCTGTTTGACCGTAAAAAATTGATGTCTTTCAATACTGAGCATATCAAACGGGTGGCGTCGACCGACTTGTTAGGCCATTACAGGGCGTTTCTGGCCGAGATCGGCAGTCCGGCGGCCGGGGCGCAGGACAAGCGGCTGGCTCGCATCCTGGAAATTTGCCTGGGCGCTCGTACGCTGGAAGAGATCGAACAAAAGACCCGCTTTCTTTTTGTCGATAATGACAAAGTAGACTATGATAAAACGGCGGTCGACAAGGTGCTGTTACAGCATGACGGATTGGGGGTTCTGACGGAAGTGGCCGATTTGTTCAGGTCCCTGGATGAAATTACCGCCGCGTCGATCGAAGAGGTTTTACGCGGGCTGGCCGACCGAAAACAGATCGGACTGGGCAAAGTGGCCCAACCTCTCCGCGTGGCGATTTGCGGAACGACGATCAGCCCCCCGATCTTCGATTCGGTGGATATGTTGGGTATGGACAATACGTTGGCGCGAATTCGGATCGCCGTGGAAAAATTTGGACGGACAAACTAACTGGAGGTCTGCATATGTCGCTGTTGGTCACAGGATCCATAGGGATCGATACGGTCAAAACACCTTACGGATACAGCGAAAACTGCGTGGGGGGCTCGGCCGTTCATTTCAGTCTGGCGGCCAGTTTCTTTGCCCCTGTGCGTTTTGTCGGCGTGGTGGGTGAAGATTGCCCCTTCGTCCTGCCGGAAATTTTCGAGGGCAGGGATGTGGATCTGGGTGGCCTGGAGTGTCGCCGGGGCAGCAGGACATTTCGCTGGAACGGCTCATACGAAGGCGATATGAACGAGGCCCGAACCGATGCGGTGGAGCTGAATGTGCTGGCGGAAAATCCGCCGGCGGTTCCGGACTCGTTCAAGGACAGCGAGTATGTGTTTCTGGCCAACACCGCGCCGGCCTTGCAGATACAGCTTCTGGATCAGTTGGCCCGGCCCAAATTTGTCGCCGCCGACACGATGAACCACTGGATCATCACCGCGCAGGACGATTTGAAGCTGCTGCTGGACCGCATCAATATGCTGGTGCTCAACGAAGGAGAGGCCAAGCTGCTGACCGGACAGCGGAACCTGATGAGCGCCGCCCAGAGCATTCTGGACCTGGGACCCCGAGTGGCGATCATCAAAAAAGGCGAATACGGCTCCATGATGGTCAACTCCGAAGGGGACTGTTTTATTCTGCCGGCGTTTCCCACCTCGGTCGTGATCGATCCCACCGGCGCGGGAGATTCGTTTGCCGGGGCGATGATGGGATATCTGGCCAAGGCCGGCGCTGTTGACATAACCAGTCTTCGCAGGGCCATCGGATACGGCACCGTAGTTTCTTCGTTCACGATCAGCGATTTTTCCATTCATGGGATCAAGGCGATCACTTTGGACGATATTGAAGAACGGTTTGATACCCTGAAGAAAGTAACCCAGTTTTAGAATTTTCTGTAGTGTTCCCATGCGTTGTTTTATTGCGGTGGACCTGGATGAGTCGATTCGCCTGCACCTGAAACGGATTCAGTATACGCTTCAGGAGCGGTCGGGAATCAAAACATCGGACGCCAAATGGGTCCGGCCGGATTCCATTCATCTGACAATCAAGTTTTTGGGAGAAGTAAGGGATTCGGTTCTCCCCGAAGCGTGTTCGGTCCTTGAGAAAAGCGTCGCAGATTACTCTCCTTTTTCCATCGCCCTGGCCGGGATAGGCACATTCGGCTCGCCGGCCCGCATTGTTTGGGTGGGCGCACAGGACCATCCAACGTTGATCGGCTTGCAAAAGGAGCTGGATAAAGGATTTGAACCGCTTGGTTTTCTACCGGAAAGCCGCTCCTTTTCCCCCCACCTGACCTTATGCCGGGTACGTTCGCGGTCGGCCGGTTTGAAACTCAGCAATCTGGTGCAGGAGATCCCCTCTCCTAATCTGGGGCTTCTAAGCGTCGATTCGGTCTGTCTGTATAAAAGTGAATTGACAAAGACAGGCCCAATCTATACAGTAGTAAGTAAGGCGGTCCTGAGCGAACGACAGCGCGGGGCGTAATACATTATCTGTCCTCACATAGGAGAAGCGGTATGACAAAACGAACTCGCCGACAATTCTTGCACGATTCCATGCTGGTAGCGGCCTCTGCGGTATATGTGGCCCCTGCGCTGAGCGGCGTGGCCCGCGCACAGACTACAAGCCCCAACGAAAAACTTCTTTGCGCGGTGATCGGCTGTAAAGGCCGCGGCGGAGATCATATCGGCGCCTACGCCGGTCGAAAAGACTGTGAGATCGCTTATATCGTCGATGCAGACGAAAAAGTAGGCCAGGAGCGGTGTGCCTCGGTGGAAAAACGCACCGGTCGCAGACCCAAGTTCGTCAAGGACATGCGCACCGTATTCGATGATAAGAGCGTTGATTTTATCTCGACGGCGACCCCGAATCACTGGCATGCGCTGTGCGGCGTGTGGGCCATGCAGGCGGGCAAAGATGCCTACATCGAAAAGCCGATCAGCCATGACATTCCGGAAGGGGCGGCCCTGGTGGCGGCGGCCAAAAAATATGCCCGGATCTGCCAAGTGGGCACCCAGTGCCGTTCCAATCCCGCGATTCAGAACGCCATGAAATTTCTCGCCGACGGCGGCATCGGCCAGGTAAGGCTGTCGCGAGGCCTGTGCTACAAGCGCCGCAAATCGATCGGGGCATTGGGCGACTATCCGATTCCGGGAGAGGTAGACTTCAATCTGTGGAGCGGACCGGCCCCCTATACGAATCCCAAAGTGACCCGATCCCAGTTCCACTATGACTGGCACTGGCAGCGCCTGTACGGCAACGGCGATTCCGGCAACCAGGGACCGCACCAGACGGACATCGCCCGATGGGGCCTAGGCATCAACACTCACCCGGTCAGCGTGATCGCTTACGGGGGACGCCTTGGCTATCAGGCCGAACGCAAGGATCCCAATTACGTGGATGCGGGAGATACGGCCAATACCGAAGTGGCGATCTACGATTACGGCGACAAGTGCATGGTCTTTGAGACGCGCGGCCTTTCGGTGGACAACTCAGCGGATCAGGAAATCAATACCATGTTCGGCAGCACACGGGGCAACAAGATCGGCGTGATCTTTTACGGTTCCGACGGATATCTGGTGCAAAGGACCTACACCAACTGTGTTGCGTTTGACCTGAAGGGCAACAAGATCAAGGAGTTCAACGGCGGCGGTGACCATTACGGGAACTTCGTTCAGGCGGTTCGCAGCCGGAAATCGGAAGATCTCAACTCGGACGCCTATCAGGGGCATTTATCGGCGGCGTTGGCGCATCTGGCCAATATCAGCTACTACCTGGGCGAAAACAATCGGGTGTCTCCAACAGAAGCCAAAGCGATTCTGGAAAAGATCAAGAGCCGGGACGACAATGCGGAAACCCTGAATCGAACCCTGCAGCATCTCAAGGACAACGGCGTCGATCTGGACAAATACCCGATCTCGATGGGTCCGCTGCTTCAGTTCGATCCGATTAAGGAGGTCTTTACCAATAGCGCCGCCGCCAATGAGATTCTGCATCGTCCATACCGTGCGCCGTTTATCTGTCCGACAGTCGACAAGGTCTGACCGAAAATCCGCTGCGTTCCCGAACTCTACATTGGATACGGGAGACGAAAATGAGTACGACGCAAAGTCATACGAGAACCGGGGCTGGTCCTCTCACCCGACGGCGGATGATCGCCACGGCGGCGACCGGGGCTGCATCCCTCCTGACGGGCCTGCCGCAGATCGCTCTGGGACAGAACGAAAAAGTCGTCGAAAAAGGACGCATCAAGCAGGCCATCTGCGGAGGCTGCTTGCGAAAAGCCGGTTTGTCCATGGAACAAACCGCTTCACTGCTGGCCGGGATGGGGCTTTCGGGAATGGACTTTGCCGGCCGAGGCGACTGGCCGATTCTGAAAAAATACGGCCTGACGGCGACTCTGGTCGCCGGGGCCGGGTCGATCAAGAACGGCCTGAACAACAAATCCATGCACGCCAAATTTCTTGACGATTTCAAATCCAACATTCGGGCTGCCGCCGAATACCAATGGCCCGGCGTAATTACGATGGCCGGAGACCGAGCGGGAATCAGCGACGAAGAGGGCATAGACAACTGCCACACGATCCTCAAAGAGGCGGTCAAGATCGCCGAGGACGCCGGTGTAACGATCTGCATGGAACTTCTCAACAGCAAGGTCGACCACCCCGGCTACATGTGCGATAAATCCGACTGGGGTTTTGCGTTGTGCCGTCGCGTGAATTCGCCTCGGTTCAAAATGCTGTATGACATCTACCATATGCAGATCATGGAAGGCGATCTGATCGCCACCATCCGAGAAAACATTAAACACATCGGTCATTTCCATACCGCCGGCGTGCCGGGCCGACACGAACTGGATGAGAACCAGGAGATTTATTATCCGGCGGTGATGCGGGCGATCGCCGAAACCGGGTACCAAGGCTTTGTCGCCCATGAATATACGCCTCTGCGCGATCCGGTGCCATCGCTCGTACAGGCGGTGAAGGCCTGCGATGTGTAGCCGACCTGAAAAGAACAAGTCCCGGCGGCAGAATAAACCTGCGCCGGGACTTTATTCTGTTTGGTTTACAACAGATCATTTCATCGGAAGCAATACATATTGCGTATAATATTCGGTTTGTATCCGCAGGAGGACCTTGTCGCTGGCCTTGGAAATCGCGTCATTGAATTCCTTGACCGTCGAGACAGGCTTACGATTGACGCTCAAGATCAGCATACCCGGCTGAATACCGGCTTCGGAAGCGCTGGAATTGGCCTCGACCTCGGCCACAAGGACTCCCGAACCGGGTTTGTAGCCAAACTCACGGGCCATTCTTTCATCCAGTTCCTGAACCTGAATCCCCAGGCGAGTCTCTGTAACAGCGACTTGGGGGGCGTCCTCCAAAGCGCCGATTTTTACCTTGACGGTCATTTTCTTCCCATCTCGCCAGACCAACAGATTCACTGTAGTGCCTGGCCTGGTCATGCCGACGGCATTGCGGAACGAATTCCAGTCACGAACCTCTTTACCGTCAAATTCCAGTACGACGTCTTCGGGCCGCAAACCAGCCTTTTCCGCAGGAGAGCCCGGCAGCACAGAGGCGATCAGGGCCCCGTGATTGTTTTCCAGACCGAATTCCCTGGCCAGTTCCGGCGTCAGGCCGAAACGGTTGGGTCCGACGCCCAGATATCCCCGTTCCACCTTGCCTGAATCGACGAGCTGTTCCTTGATAAATTTGGCCATGTTGATCGGGATGGCGAACCCGATGCCCATATACCCCCCGCTCTGGCTATAGATCGCGGTGTTCATGCCGACGGCTTTGCCGTCCAGATTCAGCAACGGACCGCCACTGTTGCCCGGATTGATCGCCGCATCGGTCTGAATAAAGTCTTCATATCCCTCGGCGTCTTCCAGAATCCCCACGGCCCGGCCTTTGGCGCTGACCACGCCCACGGTAACCGTCTGCGCCAGGCGGAAGGGATTGCCCACCGCAATGACCCATTCGCCGATTTCCAGGGTATCCGAATCCCCCAATTCGATGACGGGCAGACTTTCCGCATCCACTTTAATGAGGGCGACATCGCTTTTGGGATCGGCTCCGATCAGTTTGGCCTCAAATTCGCGGCCGTCATTGAGCATAACCATAATCTTATCAGACTGCCCGGCCACATGATTGTTGGTCAGAATATATCCGTCCGGGCTGATGATAAACCCCGATCCCTGACCCCGCTGCACTTGTTTCTCCGAGGGTCTTTGGAATCGTGGCCCAAAAAACCGCTGAAAAAATTCATCCTCAAAGGGAGAGCCGTATCCGTACGGATTGCGCACCTCTACCGTACGCTCCACATACACCGAAACCACCGCGGGAATCGCTTTCTGCGCCACGGAGGTAAAGGCCTTGGAGGTCTGGCGAAGCGTTTGCAGTCCATCTTCGGCGTAGAGGGGAGTGGCGGGAATTCCAACAAACATGACCGTTACGATCAACCAAAGGCCTACTTTAAACGCCTGTTTCATGATACTGTCCTTTCTGACTATCATTGCAAACTTCTTTGCACACAACCGAATAAGGAACCCTATCACTGCTTACGCGGTTTCTTTTCTCTTGTGCCGTACTTCAAAAGAACAAAACTCGTGCCAAATCCATGGAAAAACCCTAAGTGTATATTTTTGCTTTACTTATCATAGACGCGATGAGAGCGTAATTCTTACACAGAGCCTGCCAAAATTGCAGGATTTATGCCCCCGTACGGATTTCATACGCCCAGGGTCTTGTATGTCCTTCGGGATTTGTCGTTGGCGGCCGATTGGATCAGGTCGGATCGGAAGGGCCCTCGCCCCCGGCGCCGGGATCCTCTTTCCCGCCCGAAACCTCCTGCTTGCCCTTTTCGGCCCCGGCCGATTGCATCTTTTGCTGCTCCAGAGCCAGCAGTTCTCCCACGGTGGGTTTATCGAGGACGCCTCCGTTCAGAATCGTTTTCACTTCTTCGGCATCGAGAGTTTCGTATTTGACCAACGCCTTGGCCAGTTCGGCAAGTTGCGCTTTGTTCTCGGAAATAATCTGTCGCGCCTTTTCGTAGCCTTGTTCAATCAGGCGTTTGACCTCCTGGTC
This sequence comes from Sedimentisphaerales bacterium, assembly GCA_016930745.1. Lineage (GTDB taxonomy): Bacteria > Planctomycetota > Phycisphaerae > Sedimentisphaerales > Anaerohalosphaeraceae > JAFGGE01. The sequence continues at coordinate 539 of JAFGGE010000229.1, read as the reverse complement.
GATCAGCTCGGCGGTCCGCTGAGAATATTCCGTACCCGGCCCAAAATAATACTCTTTAGCCGGATCGCCGGAATAGTTGATCGGTCCCATTTCTTCGCCCATTCCCCAGGTCATGACCATTTCACGGGCCAGGCTTGTGGCCTGCTGGATGTCGGACTGGGCGCCGCTGCTGATATCGTCGCAAAACATTTCTTCGGCGATCCGCCCGGCAAAACAGACCTGCATCAGGGCCATACAATAGCGCTTGGTGTAATACAACCGATCCTTTTCCGGCAGGGCAAAAGTGGCTCCTCCCATAGGCCCCCGGGGAATAATGCTGACCTTATGAAGCGGATCGGCATCCTTAAGCAGGGCCTGCACCAGAGCATGGCCGGCTTCGTGATACGCGGTGAGCTTTTTATCGTTCTCGTCGATCACGCGGCTGCGCTTGGCCCGGCCCCACCGGACCTTGTCGCGGGCTTCCTCCATGTCGGACATTTCCACGAAATCCTTATCGGCCATGCTGGCGCTGATGGCGGCTTCGTTGATCAGCGCTTCCA
>JAFGGE010000228.1 GCA_016930745.1 Sedimentisphaerales bacterium | reverse complement strand
TTTCAGGGATGGTTCGAACGAAAACACGGCCTGCTGCGCACCGCCGATATTCTATATGCCTCTCTGACCGCCGGCTGTACGGTGGATCAGGCCATCTCCAATGCGCTGGAAATCGACACCAATATCTGTTTCCGAAAACGATTGCGTCGATGGCTGGATCGTATCGCCAACGGACAGCCCCCCGCCCGGGCCGCACGGCAGGCCGGCGTGGGACCTGCCCTGGCATGGGCATTTGACGATTCCATAAACCAGGGCAACACCCTGCAAATCCTGGAGATGCTCCAGGAAACGTATCGGAATGATTATAACTACCGGGCCAACCTGGCGCGTGCCATGGCCATACCCCTCATGATCCTGTTACTGGGCTGTATCGTGGGATTTATCGTCTATTCCCTGTTTATGCCGCTGGTCGAGTTGAATCGCCTTATGGCCGGAAGCACCATTCCATGAGAAATCCGAAAAGAAAAAAACATTCTCCATCACATGGCTGGATCACGATGGAGATCCTTATCACGATCGGCTTGATCCTGCTGATCAGCGCCGGTCTGGCAAGCGTTCTGCATGAAACCGGCAAATTCAACGCCTATGAATTGGCGCGTCAACAGTGCATGGCGGCCCTGCAGGCATCCCTGGACAGTGTCCAGGCCACCGGGGATCCTCTTTCCCAGGAGGATATAAAACGGCTCTGGCCTCAGGTTGCCGTCCAAATCCGTCAAGAGCCCGGCCGGGGCGTTTGGAAAGGACTTATGCTGGTGCAAGGCACAGCCGCCAGAAAGGTCAAAAACAGGCGGATTCAGGTGCAACTGGCCCGTTATATCCTTCCGAGGGAGGCAAAAGAATGACCCGATCCGGTTCACGGCAATCCAGCTTTCCATGGCTCGCGAAACGCCGAGCCATGATGTTAAACGAACTGGTAATCATGCTGGCCGTTATGGTCCTGCTCATGCTGATCGCCGCCGGGTTATTTCATGCGCTGCTCCATGAATTACCCCACAGTCTGAAGGATTTTAACGAGTATACATCCCTGCGGCATCTCCTGCGGCAGATCGAAAAGGATATGCACTCCGGCGTCCAACTGCCTGCGACCGTCGGCGATTCCATCGCAGGGCCTTCTCTCTTGTTGATCCAGACCGACACCGATTTGGTCTGTTATGAGCAAAAGGACGATACGATCGTTCGCTCTATCCTAACCGGTCAGGAAACGACCGATCCTTCGCAGGGGACATGGTCAATCCCGCATGGCGTCATCCGATGGAATCCAAGAACTATTAAAAACCAGACCTGTGCGGTGGAAATCCAAAGTCACCTCTTTCGAAAAATCAACGGACGATGGGAGAAACGGTTTACCAACTCTCACCTCTTTTTCCTCGGCAGCGACCTGCAGGGGGGACAGCGATGAGAACACGGCGAAACAAGGGCTTTGTTTTATTCATTCTTCTGGGGATTCTGCCGCTGCTGGCCCTGGCGATGGTAATCCTTCTTACGATGGAACGGACTATGGCCCATGAAAGCACAACGGCTCTTCTGGAAGCCCGGGCGCGGAATCTGGCTTGCAGCGCTTCGGCCTGGCTCCTGTACAACACCCCAGAGCCGGAAGACCTGGCTATACCGACCGAATCCGATTTATCCCAACTGTGCCTGGCCAACGACCGCTTGCAGATTGAAATTCTCGGTTCTTCTTCCGATCACAAACGTTACCGGATTATAGCAGAATGCTCCCGAGGCCGCATGACCGTTCGGCGAACGACCATCCTAACCCTTCCATCGGACGACAAACCTCCCTCGGAACAGACCGAAGAAAGATCGAACAAAGCCTGATATTTGTCCGATAATTCGGTGTTTTTTTATCCCCCCAATCCATCTTTTCCTTGAAAAAAACAACATATTATGGTATCATTACAATATGTCGGGCATGTTCTCTCTTTGCCGACGCGTAGGGGTTGGACACATGGACACGCCGTTCTGAACAGACGGTTTGGTTATTCTTTGGATCGTTTCTACTTTTCGGCCTCTGGCAAAAGGATCAGTAGGCGTGGAGGGTATGGTGTTGCGGAAGCCAAAATATACGCTTTCGACGTTGCTGGTTTGGATGGCGTTTCTGGCGGGCGTCCCAACAGCGCATGGCCAGCAACTGTACACGGATATCACGGCGGACCACGTCGTCGATATGGCCGATCTGGTTGCTCTGGCGGAGGACTGGTTAAATCCGAATTGCCTGATTCCGGGCTGCGAAGCCGACCTCAACGGGGTAGACGGCGTCAATCTGGTCGATCTGGCCCTGCTGGCCGGGGAATGGAACAAACGAGTAGCACCACTGGTAATCAGCGAGTTCATGGCCTCCAACGGCAGCAAACCTCCCCTTGAACAGGGAGAACTGCTCGATGAAGACGGCGATTCCTCCGACTGGATTGAGATTTTCAATACGACCAATACGGATATCGCTTTGGACGGCTGGTATCTGACCGACGACAAGGACAACCCTAGGAAATGGGAATTTCCCGATGGGATCGTACTTGAGCCGAGAGATTTCCTGATTGTCTTTGCCTCCGAAAAGAATCGTACAGGCAGCGAACTTCATACGAATTTCCAGATCAATGCCGGCGATGGATATCTGGCGCTTGTCGGAGAAGACGGCATACTCACGTCTGAATATGATTACCCCCCGCAGTTGACCGACATTTCATACGGATTACGGCAATTCTCCAGCATCCTCGTAGCCGACGGGGATACCGCTTCCTACCGTGTACCCCAGGCCCCAGACGCCGAAGCGCAATGGACGACGGTGACATTCGACGACGGGAATTGGAATACTGCCAAGATCGGGTTAGGCTTTATCCAGACGCCGGTCGATGTGATTGATATCACGACGCCCGAAGATGCCATCCAGGGGGTGCCAAACGATGGGGATTGGCCCAGCAATGAATCACCGCCCCTGGCGATTGATAACAATGTAAATGCGAAGTATTTGCATTTTAAGGGGGATTTTGATCCGGGCGATCCGGCGGACGGAGCGGGTTTTCAGGTTACGCCTTCCATAGGCCCGACGGTCGTCACGGGACTGACCTTTACAACCGCCAATGATGCGCCGGAGCGGGATCCGACATCGTTTGCCCTCTATGGCTCCAATGAGAGCATAAACGGACCGTATACCTTAATTGCTGCAGGAGATATCGTTGATTTCAGGCAGGCCTCCGCATGGCCGCGTTACACGAAAAATACAACTCCCATCGTCTTTTCGAATGACAGGGCGTATTACCACTATCAATTATTATTCCCCTCCATCCGGAATGCAGCCTCCGCGGTTGCCATGCAGATCGGAGAAGTGGAGTTATTGGGCGGCTCCGCTGGATCCGTCGGCTCCAATATCCGGGAGGAGATGCTGCACATCAATTCCTCGTTATGGGTACGACTGAGATTTGAGCTGTCCGCGGAGGAGATAGATACATTCGACGTCCTGTCGCTCCGAATGAAATACGAAGACGGATTTGTGGCTTATCTAAACGGCATAGAAGTCGCCAGGGACAATTTCAGCGGCGCGCCGCTGTGGGATTCGCATGCCGACAGCGACCGCCCTAACGCCGCGGCTGAAGAATATGTACATATCGACTTGTCCAACTGCATGGACCTGCTGATATCGGGCACGAATGTGCTTGCCGTTCTGGCTCTCAACGACGGCGTTTCCAATGAGGACTTTTTTATTTGTCCGGGACTGTCGGCCGCCACGAGAATGGGGATTCAACAGTATTTCACTCAGGCCACACCCGGAAAGTTCAATGTTTCCGGCGCGATCGATGTGGTCGGCGACACGAAATTCAGCGTACATCGCGGTTTCTACGATGCTCCCTTCTATGTCGAGATAACGACCGACACATCCGACGCCATGATCCATTATACAACCGACGGCAGCGCTCCCACGGAAACCCACGGTATAGTATATTCCGAACCGATTCTGATATCCGGCACGACTTGTCTGCGGGCCATGGCATTTAAACCCGGCTGGCTGTCTGCCAACGTCGACACACAGACATATATCTTCCTGGATCAGGTGATTCGCCAGCCGGCCAATCCTCCCGGTTTTCCTGTTTCCTGGGGCTCTACATCAGCGGATTACGCCATGGACCAGCGCATCGTAAACGATTCGCGCTATAGCGGCCGGATGAGGGATTCGCTCCTGTCGATTCCGACCATGTCAATTGTCACGGACTTGAACCATTTGTTCGGTCCTACAGGGATCTATCAGAATCCGACCATGGAAGGGGCAGCATGGGAACGCCCCGCTTCCATTGAGTGGATCAATCCCGACGGCTCCACAGGATTTCAAATCGACGCCGGATTACGGGCTTACGGTGGAGCCTTTCGACGGATGGACCTGACAAGAAAGAAGACCTTGCGTCTTTTGTTCAAGCGCGAATATGGGGCCGGGAAGCTGGATTTTCCGCTCTTCGATGCCGAGGATGCGGCCACCCGATTTGATACCGTTATCCTCCGGGCCGGATCCAACGACGGCTGGAACAACTGGGGAGGCGCCAATACCCAATATATCATCGACGAGTTCATGCGCCGGACGCAACTGGCTTTGGGTCAGCCCTCCGCGCACGGCACGTTTGTCCACCTGTATGTGAACGGCCTGTACTGGGGTCTGTATAATCCGGTCGAGCGGCCCGAGCAATCCTTTGCCGCCACTTATTACGGAGGAGAAAAAGAGGAATGGGATGCCATCAATGC
>JAFGGE010000227.1 GCA_016930745.1 Sedimentisphaerales bacterium | reverse complement strand
CTGCTCAAGGCCCGGTTCGAACTGGACCAGTACATCAACCTTCGCCCGGTCCGGCTGTATCCCGGCGTGGAAACCCCGATCAAGGGCAAAGGACCCGACGAAATCGACTATGTCGTCGTCCGCGAGAACACCGGTGATTTGTACACCGGCGCAGGTGGTTTTACCCTCAAGGACACCCCGCATGAAACCGCGATCCAGACGGCGATGTATACCCGGTTTCAGGTGGACCGCTGCCTCAAGTATGCCTTCGAGTATGCTCGCAAATACGGGAAAAAAGCCCGCGGCAAAGGCAAGGAAAACACATTGGGTCTGGTGGGAAAAACCAACGTTCTGACCTTTGTGTACGACCTGTGGGAACGGGCCTTCCATGAGATGGGGAAAAAGGAATACCCGGAAATTCGACGGGATTACTATCATGTGGACGCCACCTGCATGTGGATGATCAAGAGTCCCGAATGGTTTGATGTGCTTGTGACCGGCAATATGTTCGGCGATATCATTACGGATCTGGCCGCTATTACCCAGGGCGGGATGGGCATCGCCGCCGGGGGCAATATCAATCCGGAAGGCGTAAGCATGTTCGAGCCCATCGGCGGAAGCGCTCCTAAATATACCGGCCAGGGCGTGATCAATCCCCTGGCGGCAGTCTGCGCTATGCAGATGATGCTGCAGACCCTGGGCGAGGAAGCCGCCGCCGAGAAAGTGGAAGAGGCGGTTAAAACCGTTACCGCGACCAAGCTGAAATCCCTGGCCGCCGGACGAATGGGATATACGACCAGCCAGGTAGGCGATCTGGTCGCCGATCTGGTAGCGCAATAAAAAAGAATTGTGAAGGCGGGATTGGTTCCCGCCTTTTTTATGCCCATATTTATATGGAGTTGGTTATGAAAACCTTCAGAATGTCGTTTATCGCAATTCTTATCGGACTTCAGGGATCCCTGCTGTGGGCACAACCAGCCTCGAATCCGATCCGAAACGATTCTTTTGAGCGCGGCCGCAATGATCAGCCGGCCGGATGGAACACGCAGACATGGGGCGGCAGCGGCCAATTTGAATACGCTTCCGTCGGGCGCACCGGCTCCCGAAGCGTCAAGATCAGCTCCACCAGTGGTGCAGACATCAGTTGGAGCCAGAATATACGAGTTAAGCCCGAAACCGAATACCGACTCGTCGGCTGGATCAAGACCGACAATGTCCGGGGGGCCCGAGGCGCATTGCTGAATCTGCACAACATCCAGTCGGTTATGACGCCGGCGGTCACCGGCACGAAGGACTGGACGAAGGTGGAATGCCGGTTCAACACCGGCGCAAATGATCAAATCCAGATCAATTGCCTGTTCGGCGGCTGGGGCCTGTCGACCGGGACCGCCTGGTATGACGATATCGAGTTGATAGAGGTCCCCGATAAGCCGCTGATGTACTACTCGGACACCTCGTCCGGCCAGGCCTTTGCCAAGGACCCCGATGTGGCGCGTTTCAAAGGCAAGTATTGGATGTACTATACAATGGACCGGGCGGACAAAGGAATCGCGGTCGGAATCGCCCAAAGCGATGACCTGACCAACTGGAAGAAGGTCGGAGAAATGCTCCCTGATGCCGACGATGAGAAAAACGGCCTTGGCGCCCCTGCCGCCATTGTGCATAAAGGAAAAGTTCACTTGTTCTACCAGACCTACGGCAATGGCCCAAAAGATGCGATTTGCCACGCCTGGAGTGAGGATGGACTTCATTTTACACGAAACAAGACCAATCCGATCTTTCGACCGACGGGTTCATGGAACTGCGGACGGGCGATCGATGCGGATGTGATTGCCCATGGCGATCGTATGCTGCTGTACTGGGCCACACGGGATCCGGACTTTAAAACCCAGATGGTCGGCGTCGCCTCGGCCCCGCTGGATGGCGATTTTGCTCGGGACAAGTGGAAGCAACTGGGCAATGGACCGGTACTGCGACCGCAGATGCCCTGGGAGAAACAGTGCATCGAAGCGCCTTCTGTGGTCAGGCAGGGGAACAAACTGTTTATGTTCTATGCCGGCGCCTATAACAATCAGCCGCAGCAGATTGGATGCGCTGTGAGTGAGGATGGCGTCCAATGGCAACGGCTCAGCGACTATCCGATCCTTCCCAACGGCAAACAGGGCAAGTGGAACAGTAGCGAGTCGGGCCATCCCGGCATTTTTGTCGACGATGACGGCACGCAGTACCTGTTCTTTCAGGGCAACAACGACGGCGGCAAAACATGGTACCTTTCCAAAATGCTGGTTCGCTGGGACAACGAGGAGCCGTATCTGATGCAGCCGAGGGACGAAAAGGAATATCGACTGCGTAAGACGCAAAAGGCCGTCGTCAGGATCGACGCGGCAAAAACGCAGGCCCCGGTCAGCGAATACATCTATGGACAGTTCATCGAGCATCTGGGACGATGCATCTATGGGGGCATCTGGGCCGAAATGCTCGAGGATCGCAAGTTCTTCTACGCCGTACCGGCCAAAGGGGAGATCTGGGGCCGGACGGGCGAGCAGGCCCGCGTCCTGCGCGATTCGCCCTGGAAGGTAATCGGACCACAAGGATCGGTCGGGATGATCGATTATGATGCGTATGTGGGTAAACATACGCCCCAGATTACTGTAAACGATACGCCGGCCGGCATTTATCAGGAAGAATTGGGAATCGTGCCGGGTAAAACCTATCTCGGCCGTGTGGTGCTTGCCGGAGATCCCCAAACAGCGCCGATTCATGTCAGCCTGGTCTGGGGCCCTACTAAGGAAGACCGCGACACAACCGTGATCGAGAGGATCGGTTCGGACTACGGTAAATACAGCTTCTCCCTGAAGGCTGGCAAGCGGACGGATGAAGCCAGGCTGGAGATTGTGGGAACCGGCAAAGGAAAATTCCGTATTGGGGCGGTTTCCCTCATGCCGGGCGACAACGTCAATGGTTTTCGGGCCGACACTCTG
>JAFGGE010000226.1 GCA_016930745.1 Sedimentisphaerales bacterium | reverse complement strand
CCTTTGTCGAGGCCTATAACCTTACGATCATGAATCCGAAGCTGATCGGCGGTCTGTTCATCGGGGCGATGATGGCCTTCGTCTTTAGCGCCATGACGATGAAGGCGGTCGGACGGGCGGCCGGCGCGATGGTCAACGAGGTCCGTCGCCAATTCCGCGAGATCGTAGGCATTATGGAAGGCAAAGGCAAACCCGACTATGCCCGCTGCGTGGCGATTTCCACGGCCGGGGCCCAGAGGGAAATGATGCTGCCTTCGCTGCTGGCGATCATTATCCCGGTATTAACCGGATTGCTGCTGGGCGTGCCGGGCGTGATGGGCCTTCTGGCCGGCGGCCTGACGGCGGGTTTTGTGCTGGCCATTACCATGAACAACGCCGGCGGGGCCTGGGACAACGCCAAAAAGTACATCGAAAAGGGAGCTCATGGCGGCAAGAAGCTGCCGGACGGTTCCAAGAACCCGGTGCATGGGGCCGCCGTCGTCGGCGATACGGTCGGCGATCCGTTCAAAGATACCTCCGGCCCCAGCCTGAACATCCTGATCAAGCTGATGACGATGGTCAGCGTGGTGTTCAGCGGCGTTGTGGTCAAGTTTGCTCCGGAAATCGCCCGGATGCTCGGCATCGGCTGATGCAGACGCTTGACCCGAACGCTTGATTTCAGTACCTTTCAGGGACGGTCTTCGGGCCGTCCCTTTTTATTCCAATGGGTTGCACAGAAAGGAATGGCGGATTCGTTCAGAGATATGGCCAAGAAGAAACAAAAACAAGAACACCAGAAGGATGAATCGTTTGCCCTGGCCGCCGCCCGGAACGCCCTGGATCGCCATTGCAGCGATGTAGTGGTGGTGGACCTTCGGGGTAAAAGCCCCGCAACCGATTATTTCGTAATCGCCACGACCACCAGCGCGCGGCAGGCCCGCACCGTCGCCGATGAGACGAATAAGATCGCCAAAGACCTGGGCCACCAGCGATTTGGTCTGGCCGGCTATGATACCGCCCGCTGGATCCTGATCGATTATGTCACGGTGGTGATCCACCTGTTCGACGCCGAATATCGTGAATATTATGATCTGGAACTGCTCTGGGGCGATGCGGAACGATTGAAAATTGAGGAACAAAGATAATTATTTGCCCTTCTTATGAAGCCCATCATTGACATATTGGATGAACGGTTGACCGCGGCAATGAATCAGGCAACGGGACGCCAGGATTGCGCTGCCCTGCTGCGTTCGGCCACCGATCCGAAATTCGGCGACTACCAGGCCAACGGCGTAATGGCCCTGGCCAAGCAGGTCAAGGTTAACCCGCGCGATTTGGCGCAGAAGGTGGTGGATTGCCTGAAATGGGAGGAGATCTGCGAGCCGCCGGAAATCGCCGGGCCGGGCTTTATCAACCTGCGGCTCAAGACCGACTTTATCGTAGATACGCTCCTCAAGATTAATGCCAAACACGAGTGTCTGGGAATCGACACAACCAATAATCCCAAAAAAATCGTCGTGGATTTTTCCAGCCCGAATATCGCCAAGGAAATGCATGTCGGCCACCTGCGCAGCACGATCATCGGCGACGCCATCTGCCGGATGCTCGAATTTGAAGGCCATACCGTCAAGCGTCAGAACCATATCGGCGATTGGGGCAGGCAGTTTGGCAGAGTCATCCTTGGATTGTGGCACATGTGCATGGCCAAACAGCACATCAAAGAAGATCAACTGGATTCAACTGTATACTACTACCAATCGGAACTCCGAGAATTGGAGGAATCTGCGCAGGACAAATCAACACTTGAAGCTATCTGCAAACGAATACGTGATCGTCATAAAGAAGATTGGGAAAAGGACTCGGAAGGCAAGGACAATCCCTCAAGCGGGGAAAAGTTCTTTCATCCTTTTTTGGATGACCTGCAGAATCGCAATCCCCGTGAGCTATGGCCTGACTTTCTCGCAGCCTATCAGTATGTCAATAGGCTGGAAGATTCTCTGACTGACATGGGCATGGATATTCCCATTCGCATGCGAGATCCACAAAAAGACACGTGGATAATAAAGAGTATTCCTTATGAATCACTTTCACGCCATATAACGACCATGCTACAGAATATCGATCATCCTGACAACGAGCAGGAAAAGAAGGCATGGCAACGAATTACAGATATCTCATTGGACCATTGCAGGGAAGTCTACGATCTGCTCAATGTCAAGATCACAGATGAACATTTTGACTACGAAGTCGTACGCGGAGAGAGCTACTATCGAAAGATGTTGCCGGCCGTAGTGAACGACCTGAAGAAGATGGGATTAGCAGTGGAATCGGATGGTGCCATGTGTGTCTTTCCAGCCGGTTTCAAGAACAAGGAGGGCAATCCTTTACCTCTGATTATTCAAAAGAGCGATGGTGCACATCTATACGCAACGACAGACCTCGCAGCAGTCCGCTTTCGTGTTGACCAGTTAGAAGCGAAGCGGATTGTGTATGTCACAGGCGCACCACAGGCATTACACTTTGAGATGTTCTTCGCGGTGGCGCGGCAAGCAGGCTGGGCGAACGATGATGTGGATCTGGTGCACGTGACATTCGGCAGTGTACTAGGCGAGGACGGCCGTCCGCTGAAGACCCGCTCGGGCGAGAATATCAAGTTGCGGGATCTGCTGGAAGAGGCTGTCCAGAAGGCACGAAGCGTTGTCGAAGAAAAAAATCCCGACCTGGACGACCAGACCAAACAAGACATTGCCCGGGCCGTCGGCATCGGCGCCGTCAAATATGCCGATTATTCCACCAACCGAAACAGCGACTATATCTTCAGCTTCGACCGGATGCTTTCACTGGAGGGCAACACGGCCCCCTATATGCAGTACGCCTATGCCCGCGTTAAAAGCATCGAGCAAAAAGCCGAGGATAAGCATGTGAATATCGAAGCGGAACTGGCCGATATGAAACAGCTTACACTGGACGATCCGGCGGAGTTGGATCTGGCCAGGTACCTGATCCGATACGGTGAGGCCATCGAATCGGCAAGCCAGGACTGCCGACCCAATTACCTGACCCAATACCTGTACGACCTGGCACAGAAGTTCAGCGCCTTCTACAACGCCTGTCCGGTTCTGGATGCCGGGCCGGACAAACGGCCGACGCGGTTGTTGTTGTGTGATCTGACCGCGCGAACGATCCGTCATGGCTTGACCGACCTGCTGGGGATCGAAGTTGTCGAACAAATGTAAGTCGGAGGACATCGAATGGCTGTGATGCAGGATACCTTTTCGATTCGGACAACCCAGCGTAATGAAATGGTGGATATCACGTCTCAGGTGCAAGACCTCGTATCGGGCGGCAAAATCCAAAACGGCGTCGTTACCATCTACTGCCCTCACACCACCGCCGGGATCACGATTAACGAAAATGCCGATCCCGACGTCGTCCACGACATTCTGTTGACTCTCCATGCTTTGATCCCCCAGAACCGGCCGGGTTATCGACACAGCGAAGGCAACAGCGATGCCCATGTGAAAAGCTCGCTGGTCGGTGCCGGCGAGCAGGTCCTTCTGGAAAACGGTCGGCTGCACCTGGGTACATGGCAGGGAATTTACTTCTGCGAATTTGACGGCCCGCGCACACGAAAAGTTTCGGTGCAAGTTCTCGGTGAATGATCCGCAAGAGGTGCGCAAAAAAGTGGCGAGGAGGTGGGCCCGTCTGGGGGGGAAAACGGATTCCCACGCGTAGCCTCGCCGAGGTCTATTAGTATACCGCCTCCCGCGGCTCTGCTTACATGCTATCAATATATCGGCGAATTCCATTCATGTCAACCAGAAAAATCCAAAAAACTGAGGCTTTTTCCGGACTTTCACCAAGGTCCTGTAACACCGGCATAAATGGGGGAAATCGCTGTTTTACCCTTAATAAGGCCCATTTCCCCTCTCCGAAAATACACCTTGACGTCCGCTCTGCAGGCCGTACAATACACTGATGCAAGCGAGTTGTATGCATTGGGAGTACATGAATGGCAAGAACCAAGGCAGTCGACGTTGTCGAGCAAATCAGGGATAACGCTCATAACGTATATGATAAAATTCTGAAAAGTCAAAAACCCTCGATGGCGACGCCGATTCGTTCCCTCTCGAACGTTCGATATACCGCCAAAAAGGGACATTTCGAGATGATCGGCAAGACCAAGGTGCGCACCCTGACGGTCGGCACGGTCAAGACATTCGCCCAGACCCTTAAAATGATGGCCCTGTCGAAAGAGCTGATCGAGACCGACGACATGGCCACCAAGCGAGAAGCGTATTACATCTCCAAGAACTGGGGCAAGGCGGGATTTGCCGAACAGGCCGAGTCGGACACGATCATGGACGATGTGGAGGCGATGTTCGGCGTAAACCGCGAGCAGCTCAAGTTTATCCCCGAGGAGAAAGGCGGCGATATCGCCGGAAAACTTATCGTTCTCGACCACGATTCCTCCGGCAAGATTCTCAAGATCGACTGCACCAAGTTCGGATCGGGCGCCTACTCGATCCCGATCGACGTCGAACATCTCAAGTTTCAAAGCCAGGCGAAATTCATCCTGGCCATCGAAACGGCGGGCATGTTCCAGCGCCTGGTCAAGTACGATTACTGGAAGACGGCCAACTGTATCCTGGTCAGCATGGGCGGCGTGCCGACGCGGGCGTGCCGACGCTTTATCCGCCGGCTTGCCGACACGCTCAAGATCCCGGTGTACGCCTTTGTGGACGGCGATCCCTACGGCTATTTCAACATCTATCGCACACTGAAGGTGGGCTCCGGCAATGCCGCCCATTTGAACGAATATTTCTGCGTGCCCCAGGCCAGCTTTCTTGGGGTTACGCCGCAGGATATCAAGGATTACGATCTGCCGACGCATCCGTTGAAAGAGGTCGACGTCAAACGGGCTAAGGACGCCTTGAAAAACGATCCGTTTGTCAAACATTACAAGCTGTGGCAGGCGGCGATCAACCAGATGCTCAAGCTGGGGCAGCGTGTGGAACAACAGGCCTTCGCCAAGCACGGACTGGATTTTGTGGTCAATGAATACCTGCCCGCCAAACTAAAGAAACCAGAAAATTTCCTTCCGTAAACGATTTTGGGTTGCCAAGGCGCGAGTGGGCTGATAAGGTATGGCCAAGACATGGAGGCCTGGTATTGGGTTTGCCGTTGGTAAAGAAGTGGGTCGATGCACAGAGCGATCAAATGAACAAGATCGCCGAAAGGCTCGAACGGATTCGGGAAAATATCGCCCGTGCGTGTGACCGGGTCGGACGCAATCCGAACAAAATCAAACTGATCGTGGTCACCAAAACCGCACCGGTCGAAAGCGTGCATCAGGTCGTTCGCCTGGGTTGTACGGATCTGGGCGAAAACCGCGTCCAGCATCTCAAGCAGGTGGTGACCGATGTAGAAGAGTTTATCGCTTCTGAGAGCCAAAAGGCCGCCCTGCCGGCCAAAGTCAACTGGCACATGATCGGACACCTGCAGCGCAACAAGGTTAAACAAGTCCTTAAATTGTTATCTACCATCCACTCCATCGATACGCTTCGTCTGGCCGAAGAAATCAACACGCAGGCCGGCAGGCTGGACATCACGCCCAAGGTGCTCCTGCAGGTCAACTGCTCCGGAGAGCCCCAGAAATACGGCGTGCCGGTCGGCGCCGCGGTGCATCTGGCCGAACAGATCGCCACCATGCCGAACCTGAAACTGGCCGGATTGATGACGATGGCCCCACTGACCCGCAATAAAGACGTGGTGCGAAGCTGTTTTGTCCGTGCACGGGAGATTTTCGAGGAAATCCGCGGCGAGAAGATCGTCACCAACCAGTTTCGCCATCTTTCGATGGGCATGAGCCAGGATTATGAAATCGCCGTGGAGGAAGGAGCGACCATGCTCCGCATCGGTTCGGCTATCTTCGCCTGAGGTTGCATGCCCTACTTCTGTCTTTTGTCATTCCCGCGAAAGCGGGAATCCAGAACCGAAGGCGGCAGCATCATTTTTTCAACACCGAATACTGAATGAAACGGCACTCATTACTGGTTTATTCTCGAACTTCTCACACCACAAAATCCTCCGCTTGGAATTCCACGCGACGCTCCAGCGGGATGGCTTCCAGCGTTTTAAGGGTCATCACCGTCGTTGCAAAAGCCTCGCTGGCCGGGCAGGTTAAT
>JAFGGE010000225.1 GCA_016930745.1 Sedimentisphaerales bacterium | reverse complement strand
CTGACTTCGGTGATTTCCATTTTGCTTGCCTCACGCACATCTACCATCTAATGTTGTTGACTATCACACTCCTGCAGCCGATTCGTTCCTGCAGAATCGACCGACAATGCTCGATGTTTTCGGTGGTCCCGATCGGCAAGCAAAACATCGCACTGCCGCTGCCGCTCAGACACACCGGCCCGAAGCCCAGCGACGCAATTCGAGACTTCAGTGTTGCCAGTTCTCCATGCAGCGCAAAACAACTTGTCTCCAGCATATTTGTGCACAATTGGGCCACTGAATCAATCTTCTTTTTTGCCAGCAAAGCATTTATCTGGCTGCTCCGCCGCTCATACATCGCTTCAGAATGAATATAATTCTCATAAACCATTTTAGTGGAAACACTTACGTCAGGCAAGATCAGGATCGCCCGAAAAAGGAAATCCGAAAGAATTTCCTTGATAATCTCTCCTCTTCCCCTGCACAACGCCAAAGGACCGCCCAAAAAGAAGACCACATCGCTTCCCAGTCGAGCGGCCAGTTTCGAAAGCGTTTGCCGGTCCAGTCCCAGTTCAAACAGGCGATTTAGCCCCAGCAGGGTGGTCGCCGCATCACTGCTGCCGCCTCCCAGGCCGGCCCCGATCGGGATATTCTTGGTGAGAGTGATTCGTACATCAAGAGACCGGCCTATAGAATCGCAGAGGATGCGATAGGCCTTGGCCGTCAGATTATCCGATCCGGAATCCACCTTATATTGTCCGGAACAGATCAGTTCCAATCCGCCGTGGCCGGCAGGCTCCAGAACCAGCTCGTCGAACAGGTCGATCTTGGCCATGATCGTATCGATTTCGTGATACCCGTCCGGCCGTTTGCCCGCGATCAACAGGCTCAGGTTGATTTTGGCCGGCGCCCGAGCCATTATTCCCGCCTTCGTCTGTTCAAACTGCCGCAGTTCCACTTACCACCATGATCAATTTGGCCGATATCACAGGTTGCCTGTTTCTTGACACGATTGTATCACGGCGGTACTATGTATGCAAAACTTTAATAGTAAGGCAGTTATGAAAGAGCAATCCCACACGCTGCCCGGGTGGCACTGGCATCGTCGGCTGTACGACTGGGTGATTCATTTTGCCGATACACGACACGGCCCGACAGCCTTGTTTTGCCTGAGCCTGGCAGAATCCAGTTTCTTTCCCGTCCCCCCCGATGTATTGCTGGCTCCACTGACTCTTGGTGCTCCTAAAAAGTGGTTTCGCTTTGCTTTGACCTGTTCGGTCGCTTCGGTCCTTGGCGGTATCCTTGGCTATGGGATCGGCATGTTCCTTTGGGCAATAGTGGGCCCGTTTTTCCACGCCTATGTACCGGGCTTTGCCCTCGATCAGGTACAGCAGTCCGATGGGACGGTGGTGAAAGGCATGATCGATGTCCAAAACCTGCAGGCCACGGGGATACAAGTTAATCCGACGTATCCTTTAACGCTCCGGATTTCCGATGGGCAAACCCGTATTTTTTCACAGGATCAAGTCCATTCGGTAACAATCGAACCGTTCAGCCATGTCGGAGCCTTGTATGCCGAACATGACTGGAAAGTGGTAGCGACCGCCGGATTTACACCCCTGCCGTATAAAGTGATCACAATTACAGCGGGAGTGTTCCAAATTAATTTTTTAATATTTATGATTGCCTCGGCGTTAAGTCGTTCGGCTCGGTTCTTTCTGGTGGCCGGACTGTTCGGCTGGAAGGGCGAGCGCATTCGTCCGTTCATCGAAAAATATTTTAACTGGTTCAGCCTCGCTTTTGTTTTTGCCTTGATCGGGGGATTCGCCGCGCTTAAATTCCTTCATTAACGAAAGTCCTGAATTCATGAATGACCGGCAAAAAAAGATATTGTTAAGCACGGCCCAGAATGCAGTCATGGCCGCTGTCCGCCGACAACCCATTCCGAGTCCGAGAAGCGACGATCCGGAGTTGCAGAGGGAATGCGGCTGTTTTGTCACCTTGAAAAATCATGGTCGTCTGCGCGGCTGCATCGGCCAATTCACGGCGGATAAACCGCTCATTGAGACGGTGAGCGAGATGGCTGTCTCCAGCGCTACGCGGGATTCGCGGTTTTTCACCAATCCGATCACGTCCAAAGAGCTGGACCAATTAACCATTGAAATTTCCGTGCTTTCTCCGTTGCAGCGGACGGACGATCCCTTGTCCCTGCGTCTGGGTATCGATGGCATCTACATCATACGCGGTTCGCGGGCGGGTTGTTTCCTTCCCCAGGTCGCTACAGAAACCGGCTGGAACAAGGAAGAATTCCTGTCGTATTGCTGTTCCCACAAAGCCATGCTTCCTGCCGATGCGTGGAAGGATCCGGCCACGGAAGTGATTTTTTTTACCGTGGAAGCCTTTGAAGACAAGATGACGCAGATCGCAATGCCCCCGGAGCATCCATGAATCGTTGCGGAATCCAAACAATTCTTCTTCGCTGTGTCCGATCTCTTTTGGTTTTCATCGCGCCGACGCCTCTCCTGCATGCACAATCCGGGGATGCCTCCGCTGTGGACCGCCTGATCGGTCGTCTGCAAAATCTGCCTTCCGTTGAAGAGGCTGCTGTTTGGCAGGACCAATACGGCCCCGGCGTTGAAATTGTAACCCGGCATTACCAGATCCAAACTACGATGCTCGATCCGCTGGTTTTGACTCCCTTGCCGGGCTTTATGGAATCGGCGTATCGTGCCTATCAATCCCAGCTTCCCGCCCCTGTGGACACCCGATTCAAATTCAGGGTGATTCTTTTTGGCGACCGTGAACAGTGGGAAAAGTTCACTACCGAATTTACCGGCGCCCACGCGCCGGTCTATCTGGCGATTCAAAAAGGAGCGTATTATCTCAATGGCCTGTGTGTGGCGTATCACATCGGGATATCCCGGACGTTCTCAGCGCTGGGACACGAAGGATGGCATCAGTTCAGCCATCGGCATTTTATTTACCGTCTGCCCAGTTGGCTGGACGAGGGCATAGCCACGCAATTCGAGGCCAGCGCCGACACGAACGGGCGTTTTCTCTTTCAGCCGGCACGGAATCTGATTCGGCTCGGCGAACTCCGCAAGACCGCCGAAGACGGCCGGCTCATGCCGCTGGATCGTCTGATCGCCTTGAATCCCGGTCAGGTTCTAAACGACAGCGATACAACCTCCGCCTTTTATGCACAGGCATATGCCCTTGTGCGTTTTTTACGGGAAGATCTTTACGGTATCCGATATGAACAGTACCGCCGCCTTCTGCATGATGGGCTGGAGGGCAAATGGCCGCTGGAATCGGAGGTGTGCCGTCTGGCCGCCGATCGGAATATCCCGCTCACGGCGGATTTTAACCGCCATGTTTCCCGGCGGCTTTTCGATCTGTATATCGAGCCGAACAGGAGCGTCGTCGAAAAGGAATACCGATTGTTCTGCCGCAAAATCATTTCTCCCATCCGGATCAAACGAGAAAAGGTCGAACCTTCCTCTGATGGAAAATAAGTGCGATCATCACGGCCCGTTTATTCTTGCTTCGGCCTCGCCGCGCCGCCGGTCTCTTTTGGAAAAGGCCGGCTATGCGTTTGATGTGATTGTCTCCGGCATTGATGAATTAGCCTATGATGCCGTAGAGATAACCTCTGAGGAGTATGCCTGCCGGCTGGCGCTGGCCAAGGCCAGCGATGTTTCCGGCCGATACCCCGCGCAACTGGTCATCGGGGCCGATACGGTGGTGGATTTCGATGGGGACATTATTGGAAAACCCAGAGATGCGGGTGACGCCGAGCAAATCACGCGTCGGCTGTTCAGCAAGCCTCACAAGGTGATCACCGGTCTGGCCATGGTCTGGCGGGCATACGATATACAGCTTGCCTGTTCGGACTGCACAATCGTGTATCCCCGTGTTATGGACGAACAGCAGATTGTGGAACATATACGGGAAGAAACCTGGCAGGGCAAGGCCGGCGCCTATGCCATTCAGGAGACGGGGGACCGATTTGTCGAGCGGATCGAGGGCTCCTTCTCCAACGTAGTGGGTTTGCCGATGGAACTCCTGGCCAAAATGCTGAAACAGATCGGGTATTTCCCGTAGCAAAAATGCCCCGAAGACCGGGGGATACAATGGATTGTTTTCCCTTCCTTCGGAAAGGTTATCCGCGAAGGGCCCATCGGATCAGATTGGACCACTTTGGCGGCGTGCCCTGGATCAGGATCGCCACGCGAAAGATTCGTCCGCCGATCCAGACCGCCAGCGCGGCAAAGACCAGGACGCCCATCAGTCCTGCGATCGGCTGCCAAAGGGGGATTCCTTCCGGCGTGGCCTGACGCATCATCATCACGGTCGGCGTACACGGCGGGAAAAAGGATAATACCGTGGCGAAACTGCCCTCCGGCTCTTTGAGAATAGGCACTAATGTAAACATCGGAATCATCATTGGAAGCATGGCCGGCAGTGTCATCGATTGGGCATCCTTGGCGTCGTTGCAAGCCGATCCCAGTGCGGCAAACACAGCGCCCATCATGACAATCGCCAGGATCAGGTAGGTAAAAAACCATGGTAAAAGATGCCATGGGATGTATTCGGCCCAATTCACCCGGATCGCGAGAAGAATCCCTCCTGCGATATAAACGGCAGAAGCCGTCAGGGCGATGGCCACGCCTCCGAGAACTTTGCCGGCCATAAAATCGAACGGTCGGACCGAACCAAGAACCACCTCGGCGATCCGCTGATTTTTTTCTTCCATTACCGAGCTGATCAACGGCGAGGCCCCCATCATGATCAGAAGGAACATCAGCATGACGCTCATAATCGGAGGAATGATTTGCTCCAGTTCGCTGGCCCGTTTGGCCGGTTGCACCTGGCCGGTCTTTTCATCCATACTGACCAGTCCCTTGCCTTCCACATAGACCGAGGAAAACAAATCGGGCACATCCGATTCTGCGATTCCCGCGTCGGCCAGCCGCAGTTTGCGGAGCTGGTTGTTGATCGGCCAGCCGATCCAAGTACGGACGTCATCCATGGCGGCATTTTTGGCATAATAGGACACCCTGCATCGTTCAGGATTTTGCCTGGGATGCACGACTGCCTCCTCGATCTCCAGAAACGCGTGCAGTTGCCCTTGGCGGACACGGTCGGAGAGGCGCATCCGCTGAACCATCGGGTCCTCGGTCTCCGGTTCGACCACTTCGATCACGTAAGCCGGTTTGATCTTCTTTCCTTCTTCGTTTATGGTTTCCTTCTTATTTCTCTGCTGGGCAGCGTCCATGATCGCGGCGGAGAGCACGCCGGATCGATCGAGTATCGCAATCCGTTTGTCGCTTACATCTTGTGTTTTTTCGGAAATCTTGATCGCGATGAGGCTTCCGCACATCAGGATCGGCGCCAACACGAGCCCGACAAGGAAACCCTTGGTCTTGACCGTCGCCTTGTATTCACGCGTTGTGATCGTCCCTATCTTATGCATGGCTGTCCTCCCGGGCTTTGGGACCTGCGATCTGCACGAAAATATCATGAAGAGACGGTTTGGCGATCTCGAAGCTTTTCAGTCGGATCTGCCGCATGATATCGGCCAGCACCTTCTGCGGATCGGCGCCCGGTTTGATCCGTATTTCCTGCGTCTGCCCGAAATCCCGTACGCTTTCAACGCCTTCCACGTCTTCGGCGACCAGAAGGTGTCCATTCTCCGGACCGATGCGAAGCACATTGCTGCCATACTGATCCTGGATCGACGCCAGGGTGCCATCCAGAACCTTTTTCCCTTTGAAGATCATAAAGATAAAATCGCACATCTGCTCAGCCACATTCATATCGTGCGTACTCAGGATTACCGTCCTGCCCTGTTGCTGCATTTCCAGAATCGCCTCGCGGATTACGTCGGCATTGACCGGATCCAGCCCCGTAAACGGTTCATCCAGAACGATCAATTCCGGCTCGGCGACGACGGCCGCAATGAATTGAACCTTCTGACTCATCCCCTTGCTGAGCGTCTCCACCTTCTTTTTGCCCCAGTCGGCCAGGTCGAACCGCTCCAGCCAGGAATCCACCTGCCGGGATACATTTCGCCCGCTCTTGAGTCGGCCGTAAAACTTCAGCAGGTCGCGCACCCCCATCCGTTTGTAGAGTCCCCGTTCTTCCGGAAGATACCCGACGCGGTCGGTACAGGTTCCATGCAAGGGCCCGCCCAGCACTTCAATCCGTCCGCTATCTGGATAGAAGATGTTCATAATCATTCGCAACGTCGTCGTCTTGCCCGATCCGTTGGGCCCGATAAAGCCGTAAATACTGCCGCGGGGCACATCCAGCGACAGATTGTCCACGGCGACAACCTGGCCGAACCGCTTGGTCACATCTGTCAATTTAACTGCATTCAAGGTTTTTCCTCAAATCAGGTCTTCCGCGTTTCCCTTTATAGACACAACATTCCTGAAAGCGCAATCGAAAAACACGAAATTTCCAAAATTCCACGTCTAAGACCGTATTATATGGCACTTTGATCCATCTCCAAGAGATAAACAAATGTCTTGACAAATCAACAGACATCGCATGAAATGTGTTAAAAGGTGGTTTTCCCAGTATCGTATAATTGTCTGCTCTCTTCTTAATCCATGGACGGGGACGAAAGGAGTAAGAAGTGAAGAGAATATCTTGCCTGCTGTTTCCGGCTATTTTTATTCTCACAGGTTGTATTGCGGGATCGTGTAAGCCGACAGAACTGTTTCCTATTAAAATCGGTCTGCTGGCCGACAGCCAGATGACCTCTCAGAACGGTTTTTCCAACTTTCATTACCGAAGCAAGTTTGCCGATACCCTGGTGGATGTCGGCATTCGCCCGCCCGCCCTCGAATGTTTCCTGGCCGAGGAAATGCTGCAGATCGCCCTGAATAAACTGACGCAGGATTCCGGCGGGGATAAAAAGGGAGTCGATGTCATTCTGTACCTCGGGGATGCGGCCAACAGCGGCGGCGCCGATGAGATCGAAACGGTTTTGACTATTCTGGACAGGCATAGAGAACGGACCGGTATCCCGATTTGTATCCTCATCGGAAATCATGATTATTTAGGGACCGGGAATATCACCACTCCGGGGATACGATTTGCCCTCCTGAATCGTCCCGGCCGGCCGGATAATCTGGCCCTGACCAAATATGAGGTCCTGAAGAAATTCAGCGAATTTAACCATGGCAACAATCGCCTGTCTTCCAATACCGGTTTTGAATACCGGGACAATAGCGAGGCCCTGGAAAAGAATAAAACGCTGGATCACGATACGGGCTTATATCTCAGCGGGATTCTTACGTATAAAAAGGAAGGCCGGGCCTGTGTGGACATTTTCCTGCTCGATTCTTCGGACTACAAGGATGCGCCGGATTGGTCGGGGGTGGCCGATTTGGGCATCTATGGCGTCATCGGTTCGGTATCCTTCAAGGATGAACCCGGCTTTGTCTCGCAGACCAGTTTTTTAAAGGGATTCGCCCGATCGTCGAAACCGCCGTACCGGTTTCTGGCTTCCCATTATCCCAAGGATCATTTGGATCGAATCACGCTTGCCAAGCCCGGCAAGGTTCCCCTGAATGTGACGAACCTGGCCTGGAGCGTTACCGAGAGTGCGTTCAGCATCCCCACCTTTTCCGAAACCCTGAACCAGAATCTGGAGCCTCTACTTTCGCCGGAGGGGAGAAATTACTGGGTATCCGGACATACCCATGTCTCGAAAATGCTTCCTCCGAACCGATTCGTCGTGGGGGGGCTGACGGGAGATAAATATTTTACGGCGCTGAATGTGGGCTCCACGACCGATTACCGGGCTCACGTGGCCATTATGGAACGATATGAGCTGAACAAGAACCACCGCATGGATACCTTCGTCGGGTATCGGGAAATCCCTGTTTTTGACGGCGATGAAAGCCTTTTGACTACGATTCCTGCCGCGATGGGAGACTATGGACGACAGTATGTCCATGATCCAAATTTTGAAGCGCTGATCCCCACCCTGAATGAATGGAGCAAGGAGGCGGAAAGCGGAGGTTTGCTGGACATCGGTTCCTCCCTGCTCGGCGGTTTCAGGAAAGCCGGCACGAAGACCCAGGTGGATTGTTATTGGATGGATATCGGAGCGATGATCCTGGGCCTCAATAAGAAATATCAGCAGGAGGCCTGGGAGGAGCGACATACGACGGCTTCGGCCCGGCATATAAGAAACTTTGCGGATCGGTTTATCCGTCGTACGGGCAGCGATCGGGAAGAGGTCCTTGCGTTTTTGGGCCTTCTGGCGGGAGCATATGAAAGCGAATTGCTTCCGGGCAAATGCGATCTGAGCCCGGAGTGCCTGAAAAAATTGATGGCGATTCCAAAGTAAGCGTCTACAAGGGAAAGAATCAGCAACACAAATATCATAACACTTTCGGGAAAGGAAAAAATGATGAAAAAAGCATTTTTGTTGCTTTTGTGTGCGGTGGTATTGATCCAGGGCTGTTCGGCGATCATGGCCGGCAAGAAGCAAACCCGCAAAGATCTTTCGGTCCTCCGAATCGGGGGAAGCCGGGACGATATAGTACAGGTGCTCGGCGCGCCTTATATGACTACAAGAACGGATGATGGCGGATGCAAGGACATCTATAAACTGGTGGAAAACGCCGGGACAGAGGAGACAAAAACTTTCGCGATCGTCGGTCATACCGCCATGGATGTAGTGACATTGGGATTGTGGGAGATTGTCGGCACCCCTCTGGAAATAGCGACCCAGGAGGAGGCAACAGTATTCATTCTTTATTACGATGCGAACTACAAGCTAACACACTACGAAGCCATTAAATAATCCTGGCAAACAATACCGGCAGCATGATGTTTTGTCCTCGGATTTATAGAAGGAGGACAGTCAATTTCCTAAACAGTGTTTGGGTGGTATTAATCTATATAAAACAGACAGACCGAGTTGAATGATCGGTCTGTCTGTTTTTTAGTGCGGGATTCGGTGTTCGGCTTTACTTTTCAAGTTCGGCCAGTTTTTCCGGGCCGACCTCTTCGACTCGCAGATCGCCGTAGATTACGGTATAGTTTCCGTTGTCTTCTTTCCACCGTACCAGAATCCTGTCCACGTCGTTCGGACCGACTGTCTCGCCATAATAGGCTACATCCTTTCCTTCGGCGGACATCATGGCCAGGGAGGTACAGCTCATTGTGAGTTTCATGACGGCGCTCATGGCATCCTTTTCCGTTTCCTCTTCATCGGGGATTTTGGATTTGTCGTCTTTCCAGCTTTCCACAATGGCGCCGAGTTCCTGCGATATCTCCATCGTTCCCAGGGCCTTGGGATAGCGTCCCCTGGATAGCTTGACAAAGAATTTAAGTCCTTCAGCAAGATTCTCGGCCAGGGAGCCCAACGCCATATCGGTTTCCATAAAGGCCTCGTAGCCATCCGGGATCGTTACTGCAAACAGGTCCGCCGCCAGCGGTGTGTTGAACTGAAAGTTATCGATTGTCATCAAGACCGACTGGGAACCGTCTTCCGCGGTCGTTTCCATTTCCACCAGAACGGGCATGTGGGTCTTGACATCCACCCAAACCCGACCGATCCCGCTGCCGGCGGACAGGACCTTAGTTACTGGAGCCTGGTCGCTTTCGAATCCTTCCACCGTAATACCGTTGATTTCACGGCGTCCCAGTGAGGTATAACCTTTTTCTAAAAACGTATCCACGATCGCTCGCGGATCGCCGTTTTCTTTCTTCATTTGATCAAAGAGATCGTCTGTCAATGTGATCTTGACATACTTCTTCTGGCTTGGTATTAGGCTAATCACCGCCCCATCCTTGATTGATACAAACGTACTTTGCTCGATATCGGCTCCCGCCACGTGGGTGGTGGAATCCATGCGGATCCCATATTCGGCGGAGATATAGGCCTCCATCTCCATCTTCATGGGCTTGTCCTTGGGCATTCCGGGAAATCCCGACATTGTCATCGTAATGCGATAGGTGATAGTCGTTATCGCATTCAATTTTTCCTGCACGGCTTTCAGATTCACACTGGTGCCATGGAATAGAATGATACCCGCCATTACCGCGATCAGCGCTACGGCCGCTACGGCCAGTTTTCCAAATCGGCTCATGATCAGTCTCCTTAGTCTCCGTCGATCCGGAGTCTTGTCGGCGCAGCGCAGTTGAAATTGCTGCTCGCGGAAGATCCGGTCGATCACTCTTGTTTCCATTTCGTCGTTTACATACGATTGGCTGTCGGCGACCAGGCGACTGTAAAGGCCTTGAATGGCTTTCAATTCCTCGCGGCATGTCGGACACTGGTCTAGATGGGCCTGCACGTGTTTGTGCAGATCTTCTTCCAGCAAACCTTCCACATACGCAACGAGTTGTTCCTGAATTTCAACACAGTTCATGGCTGCACCTCACAATCCTGCACACACTCCTGGTTCCGAAGCATTTCCCGCAAGAGAGCATAGGCTCGGGACAGCGTTTTTGTGATCGTACCGATGGGCATATCAAGCTGTTCGGCGATCTCTTTACAGGACAAATCGCTGTAATAGCGAAGCAGAATCAATTCTCGATAAAAGTCAGGCAGTTTGGCGATTGTGTGAGCCAAAGAATGATCATGGGACGATCGTGGCGGCATGGATTGTTCGGCCAGATGCGCCATCGCTTGAAATTGCCGATGCTTTTTCCGCCGAAGTTCCAATGCCACCCGGTTGCTGATCCCCATAATCCACGGAAAGAAGCTTTTGGGATTTTTCAGTTTCGACAGGTTGAAATAGCCGCGGACAAACGTTTCCTGCAGGGCTTCTTCGGCCTGTTCCGCACTGCCTGTCTGGCCGACCAGATGCACCATCAGGACCGGGTGATACCGCCGGACCAGATGGCGAAAGTCATCCGGATGCCCGTCCAGGCAGCGACTTACATAATATTGATCGCTGGTTGCCATACGGCTTCGCTCCGCCTTGCCTTTCTCTTATTATACCCACAGAGCCGATCAAAAAAACGCAAAGACTCGAATCTTCTGTAATATAGTGACATAGACGGCCGGTTTGCGGCAAGGAATACAAAAAAAATTCTTCCCTGATTTCCCTGTCGTTATTGTACGGAGTTAATCCGCTTTATCCTGCCTTCCGACCGGACTTTGGAAAGTACAGAATTTCCATAACATTATAAAATCCGGCTTACATAAACGGCCTGAAAATGGTATAATGACCTTTCGAATTAACAATCCAAGGTTTCGGAGGAAACGTAAAATGAGAAAAACAGGTTTATGGGTCACATGGCTGACGCTGTTTCTTTTGGTCCTTCCCGTCTCGGCCCAGCGTCGGGAAATAAGGATTCCGGATATCGCCGGTTACAAGACGCTTAAGTGCGATTTGCACATGCATACGGTATTCTCCGACGGGCTGGTCTGGCCGACGGTCCGGGTCGACGAGGCTTGGCGCGAGGGGCTGGACGTCATCAGCATCACCGATCATATCGAATATCAGCCCCACAAAACGGATGTTCCCACTAATCATAACCGCCCCTACGATATCGCCGCCGGCAGGGCGGCCGGCCTTGGACTGCTTCTGATCCGAGGCACCGAGATCACGCGGGACACCCCGCCCGGGCATTTCAACGCCATCTTTCTAAACGATATCAATCCGCTGGACACCAAGGAATTTTTCGATGTGCTGCAAGCCGCCAAGGCGCAGGAGGCCTTTGTATTCTGGAATCACCCTGGCTGGAAGGCCAAAGCGGGGGAAAACTACATTGCCGACATCAACGAGAAGGTTCGTGAAAAGGGCCTGATTCAGGGCGTCGAAATCGTCAATGGACGCAGCTACTACGCCGATGCTCATGCCTGGGCTCTGAAACATAATTTCACGCTGATGGGCAACAGCGACATCCACAGCCCCGCCGACAACGACCAGATGCAGCGGGAAAATCATCGCACGATGACCCTGGTTTTTGCCCGGGGGAAAACCATCGAAGCCGTCAGAGAAGCCCTGCTCAGGGGCCGCACCGCCGTTTATTTCGGCAATACCATCATCGGAAAGAGCGACTTCCTGGAAGAACTCTTTGAGGCGTCGATCCATGTGCAAAAACCGTACGTGCGGGACAAGAATACTGTGTCGGTTCTGGTGACCAATGAGTCGGATATCGATTTTGAGCTGCAGCGGACCGGTAAAGTCGGCCCGACAACCATCACGTTCCCGGCCGGTCGAAGCACTTTCGTCAAGATTCCCGTGGACAAAGACGGCAGGGCCGAACTGGCCTATACCGTCACGAATCTGTGGACTGCCCCCGGCAAAGGGCTCTCCCTCTCCACGAACTTCTATGCCGAGTAATGATGCGATATTAAATGCAACTCTTGCAAGAGAGCTTTTTTCGACTGTACAGCCGGACGGACTATCCAAAAGGTAGCTGTTGAACCTGCGAAACGGCTTTGGATATACTCGCCAATGCCTCTGTAATGCGATAAAAATTGTCTTGGTGCATCGGAATCGCTAGCTGTGTCCCCGAGCCCGGAAGGTGAAACTCGGCCTGACAGGCTCGCAAAAAGGCCCACACCAGATGTCCTTTCTGAGCCGGCACATCCGTGCGAATCCCGCGTCCGTCCGGAGTGATTCCGGCATCGTCGATAATCACAACCGAATCGCGGATCATCATCGGAATCACGCGACGGAACTCCTCGAAGAGGATCTGTTTTTGATTTACGGAATCGAGGAAAGCCATGTGGAATCGGCGGCCCTCGCGGAGCATCGTATCCAGCGCTGTCAGAGAATCGGAATAGATCCATGTCACATTCGATGCATACCTGCACATCTCTTTGCTGACGCGAATCGAATAAAAACTCAGGTCTATTGTGGTAATATGTCCCCGGGACCCCAGAAAATCGGAGAGCCGCCGGGTACTTTGTCCGCCTTCGTGATAACAGCGGATGGTGCCCGTTTCAAGCACCTCAATCCTCTCGGATGGAAACCGATCCCTTATTGTTCCGGCTGCATCCAGTATGTTTTGCATGGTATAAGGAGGGCGATACGGGCGGCCGCTCAGATCGAATGTCCGCGCATATTCAACCATGACTTCCGGATGAGGTCCCAGGTAGGGCTGGGAGCGGGCTTTCGGGTCGCCCAGCCAGACCGGCGCGATTTGTTCCAGTTCTGCTCGCGTACCCGGCAGCCACCGTTGATAGACCTGCTCATACCACTGCCCTGCATCCATCTCCGCCGCATCGGCTCGAATCAACGTGTCCTGCATCAGGCGTTCGGCGGTAATCAACGGTGAGAGGAATGTATAATCGTACAGACGTAATCCCATCCCCGCTGTCTGGTCGGCTTCCAGAATCAACGGTGGTTCCGCGGATCCGTTCAGCAAATCGGCGGCTGTCAATGTCATATTGCGTTCGAAACACAACCCCTGGCGGCGTCGAAAGATTCGCCGATATACATTCCGAGGTTCCGTAAGTCGGCGGGAAACAATCTCGAGATCCATCACTTTTGAAAACAGATGGCGCGTAAAATGCACTTCGGAAATTGTCGGGTGCTGTGTCAGCAGGAACTGTATCTTTTTGAGATCTTCGTTGCGATACATCTCTGCGGCTCTTATGATCCAAACATAGTCCCCTGACACATACGACAGGGCCGCGTTCAACTTGTCGGCTTCGAACTCCCAGCGACCGGTTATTATTCGCAGCTTGTTGTCCGGATCGGGAAAGGAGCGAATTTCTTCAGAGCCGTCCAGGGATGTACCACCGGGGGGTGCGAGATTGGAGCACGCTTGTGTCGGACCCAGCACGACAACCATTTCAAAAGCACAGGGATAGATGTTACAGAGATTGTTTTGCAGCAGCGACAATCCATTCTGAACCGGCAGGATAAACGAAATCTTCACCGGCTTGTCATAGGCGTTCTTTCCTGCGGTATTCGTCACAGCATGGTCTCCTTACCTGCAATGGACTGATGCGAACGATTCTATGAGACAGCCAGGAGCCTTTCCAATATTGACAATCGCTCGCTTTTGTATTGGGATTCCCACATTCCGTAAGCACCGGAGAGATTAACGAACGCCGGTTACCCGCATCTTCATCGCATAGAGGCCCTTGCTGGCCGTGATAAACAGGGTCTTGTGGTCTTTGCCGCCGAAGCAGACGTTGGCCGTCCACCGTTCAGGCACATCGATCTGGCGAATCTTTTTGCCGTCCTTATCGAACACCGATACGCCTCGGCCGGTCAGATACACATTGCCCTCGTTGTCGATCGTCATCCCGTCCGAACCCAGTTCGCAGAAGAGTTTTTTGCCGCTCAGCGTTCCGTCGGCGTTGATGTTGTAGGAGTACGTCTTTCCCGCACGGATATCGGCTACGTACAGCGTCTTGCCGTCCGGCGTGCCGATAATGCCGTTGGGCTGGGCCAGATCGTCGGCCACGCGGATCAGCGTTTTCCCATCGGCCGACAGAAAGTAGACGCACTCGCCGTCCTGGGGCCTGGCGTCATGGCTCCACCAGGGGCGTTTGTAAAACGGATCGGTAAAATAGATCCCCCCGTCCGGCCGCACCCACAGGTCATTAGGTCCGTTCAGGATCCTGTCCTTATACTTGCCCAGGACAACGGTGCGGTTGCCCTGCATGTCGATCCGCCATAATTCGTTCTTTTCGTCGGCGCAGGCCAGCAGATTGCCTTTTTTGTCGAAGTACAGGCCGTTCGACCGACCGCACGGCTGCATGAACACGCTTACAATATCCTGCGTGTCCCACTTGAGAATGCGGTCGTTCGGCTGGTCGGTGAAATAGACGTTGCCCTCCGCATCCACAGCGGGCCCCTCGGTAAAGCTGAAACCCCGACTGAGCACTTGAAGCTCTGCACCCGGAGCCACCACATCGTCGGCCGCAAAACCAAATCCGCCAAACATACACGCAACAACCAGAATTGCACACAAACTCTTCATCGTAATTCTCCGATAAAACCGTATGGTCTTTCCTTTATTTCCCCCACGAACCCGATCCCATGCCGCCGGGTATTTCCATTACTTCATAATCATGACTCTGGCAGTATGCCTTGGCCGCATCGACAAGCTGTTTGTTGCCGGAATTGAAAAAGACGTTCACAACAGACACCGATTCGCTCCCTTTCGGAAGGCTGTTCAGCTTGCTTATCATCGGGCCTATCGTATCATCCATTCCTACGCTGATCAGTTTGCTCGTGATCGTTCCCGGACTTTCCTCATTCAGCGCCTGCATAAACATCTGCCTGACCTTCGGATTGCTCTTCCACAGGTTCCGGATTTGGGCGATGTCTCCGGTGCCGCTTAAAAAGTAGATCTGTTCTTCGAATGTCGATGGCTTCCACCCGAGCTTTCCGAGAGGGGCTGCGACCACGTCCGCTCCACCGAAACTGTTCATTCGTTTTACCAGAACCGGCGCCGCACGTCTGTCCCCGATCTGCCCCAGGACACGGGCGATTTCATGAATATTACGACTTCCCTGCCTGTTATACTCTTCGAGCAGAGGATCGACCGCCGGCTGTCCCATCTGCTCAAGAGCACCCCATTGTTCGTTGGTAACCATGACGAGAACTTTTTCCTTATCGGTTACCGGCTTCCAGCCGAGTTGATTCAAACTGGCGAGGGTTTCTTTTCGTGTGAAGGGGCTTTTTTCCAGTTCCTCCACAAACACCGAAGCCGCCGCCGGATCGCCGAACGCCAACAGCGCCGCTCTGGCTTCATCCTGCATGGGTCTGTTGCCCGTTCGAGCCACGTTCATTAAAGGCTCTATCGCACGCTTATCCCGCAGATCCCGCAGCGCGGCAATCGTTTCGGAAACAGCAAACGGATCGTTGGATTTGAGTACTTCAATCAATGGTTCCACAGCACGTTTGTCCCCGATTTTTTGCAGAGCGATAATCGCTTCTTTCCGGGCTGAAGTATCCTTCAATAATGCCAGCAAAGGCGTAACTGCCGCGGGATCGCGCGATTCCCCCAAAGCGGCAATGGCGTTCTTCTGCACCATTCGATCCGAGAGCATGGCAATCAAAGGTTTGGTCGCAAGGGGATTGCCGCTTTTGCCCAGTGCCGCAGCTACTTCCTTTCGCACAAAAAGATCGCTGTGTTGGGTAGCCCGTGCAAGGAGCGAGATCGCCTGATCGTTTCCGATCATCCCCAGCTTTCGTACGGCATCCTTACAGACATCGACATTCCGATCATATAAGGCCATCTGGAACGGCCGCATCGCCGCCGTACTTTTCATGCTCCCGATGGCCTGAGCCGCTGCTTTGGCAACCAGCTCATTACCGTCGTTCATGGTGCGGACCAGCGGCATCACCGCACTGGGATCGCCGATTTTGCCTAAGGCTTCGGCCGCCGCCATCCGAACCGCGGCATCCATGCTCTGCTGCGTTCCCCGCACACCGATATCCCTGCTGGAACGGGCCATGGCCTCTCTTGCCGCACTGCCGGCATCCGTATCACTGTCCATCGTGGCCGCTTTCAGGGCCTTCTGCGCCACAGGATCGCCGATCTCGCCTAACGCATCGGACGCCAGCGCACGGACTTTGGGATCCTCATGTTTTAACAATTCCAGCAAAGGCTCCAGTCCATGACTGAATCCCAGGGAAGCCAAAGCCTCTTTTGCCTCATTTTCCAATGGATAATCGGAATTGAATCCCGAGAAGTTTGATGGAAGGCTTCGGTTTGGCCGATCCGGTATGGTTCGGCTGCCGATATCCCTTGATGGTATTCTCGAAGATCGGCTTCTGCTGCGTAATTCTCTGTTCCGTTCCATCTCTTCCCGTACTCTTTGCATCCTTTCCTCGGCAGATTCTGTCGGTCTTGGCTGAAACGAACGCGGTTCGAACGTATCGCTTTCCTCTTCATTCGAAACCGGAGAGATAAACGAATTCAAGGCCTTCACGCCGTAACTGGTTCCAATCGCCGCGATGGCCTTGATCGCTTCTTTGTCGGCAAACGCGTTCGATTTGGCCACCAGAACCAGCGGCTCGATCGCGCGGGGATCGCCGAGTTTGCCCAGCGCGATCACAGCCGGTACGGCATCGCTTGGCATACGCGGATTCAGCCTTGCAACGATCACGTCGAAGGCGCGCGGATCGCCAATCTCGCCCAGTGCGATAATCGCCGCTTCATGGATGCGGCCTGTCATATCCCGCTCATTCAACACTTCCAGCAGCGCAGGAACCGCCCGGACATCGCGCAACTTCCCCAATTCTTCCGCGGCCTTGGCTCGACCCGTAATGTCCCTGCCCTTTAGACCGGCAAGATACGTTTTCAACAAGGATGGATCCGTATTGTTCACCGGGAGCGGCCGAATGGTTGCTCGAGCTACCTTCAGTTTTGCCGCTTCCACGATTTCTTTAGGACTGTCCCCGGGCGAATCAGCGTCTTGACGGGCAGTCGGCCGTACGTTTGCGCCTCCGATTGATCCGGAGGTATCTTCAAGCAATTCGATCAAAGGCTGAACCGCACGTCTGTCTCCAAGCTCTCCCAGTTTCTCTGCCGCATCGCATTTAACCATGGGGTCACGGTCTTTTAATTGCTGGATCAGATCCTCCACCTCATTGGCCGCAAACGCTCCTGCCGTCCATCCCAGAAGTACTGTCAATACCTGAAGTTTCCGCATTGTAGTTCCTTGCCATTTCCCCCGGTTGTCAATCCACG
>JAFGGE010000224.1 GCA_016930745.1 Sedimentisphaerales bacterium | reverse complement strand
CGATGATCGTGATGCACAGCAGCAATCCGACGAGCACATGCAGCAGGGCCAGCCACAATCCCGCCAGGAGGATCCAGAGGAGATTGGCCAGACCGGTCCCGAAGATCCGCTTTTGGCCGACCCATTGGGCATCGACCATCTCCTGTCCAAACGGCCAGAGGACAAACAGGGCGATCCGAAACGAGGCGATGCCGAAGGGGATGCCGACGACAGTGATGCACAGGACTACACCGCTGAAAAGCCATGCCAGAAAGCCGGGGATCCCGCCGCCAAAGATGAGCCACAGAAGATTTCCGATCAACGCCATTTGATACCTCCCTTTCGCCGGCAGGCCGCACCGTATCCCGAAGAATTTCTTATTATCCAGATCCTCCGTCAGATTCCAACAGACCTAACAGTACCTTTCTTCACCTAGGTCGTCAATTTTTTTCTGGATTCCCGCCCTCATTCGAGCCGGGGGCAGGCCCTTCGCGGGAATGATAACACGCCTGCTACAATCGAATTTCCATGGAATCGTTGCCTGAATCTCAGACAGCTAACCGGCGCGCAAGAAAAAGGCCGTGGTCATACGATCCACGGCCCTGGACAAAGTTTTTTTCAGATTGCTATTACAGGCTTTTGCGTCGACGCAGCCAGCCTACGAGGGTGGTTCCGAGGCCGCCCAGCAACAGGGCGCCCGGGGCCGGGACGATGCTGATGGAAGCGGAGACCACGTCATCGGTCATTCCGACCACCTGCTGTCCGTCGATGATCCAGTCCGGAAGACGGGTAACCGGGCTGGCGCTGGTGCTGTCATAGGCGGCGGTGATAAAGACGTTCGCTTCGCCGGGGATGTAACCTTCGCCGGTCATGGTCCAGCCGATGTTGATCAACTGGCCGTCGGCGTACTTCTTGGACGTTGTCACTTCCAACTGCGACAGGATCACTTCATACGGGCCGTCGCCGGAGTTCCACGGACCGGCGTCCAGCGTCATCGTGCCGCCGCTGTAGATGGTGAAGTGGCGATTCACCTGGTACGTCGGGAATACATCCGTTCCCAGGTACGTGTGCGAACTCAGCGCTGCGCCATCCATGTACCATTCGCCGGCCGCTCCGGCGCTGAGCACGTTTCCAACCTGGCCTTCGCCGCCGCCGAGGAACATTTCGGCCCAGCATCCCGTGCTGAAGTCGCCGGTAAATGTGCTCCACGTGCCGAGATTCGGTCCGGCCTGTACGCCGACCGTCAACAGCAACGCGGCAAGGCCTGCCAATACACTGACTCTTTTCATTCTTGACCCTCCAAAAAATGTGAATAGATTTTTTCCGCTAACGTACGGTTGATTTACCCCCAATCCGTAGGACAATACTGCCATCCCCAAGAAGACGTATTGTACGATATCGGGGGACGAAAGTCAAGGACTATCCTTTCCCCTTTTGAAAACAATGAAGATATTCTTGCGTCCGATAATCTCAGAATCGCGTTTAGGACGGTTCGAAAAAAAAAGAGAAAATCCTCTCTTGCCGATCTCACAGTGATTTTTTATGGGACGCCTTTGTAATACCGGCTCGGACATCGAGACAAAGGGAGATACATCGATTTTTTCGGCGCAAAATTTTTTTCAGAGATGCACGCCGCAATACCCGATCTCGTTACAGACGGCCTTGATCTTGTTCCACACCTGGGGGTCTTTGACCACCTCCAAAGCGACCGGGTACAAAATCTTTTCTTCCTGCCGGATGTGGTTGCGGGCCCTGTCGCAAAAGGACCGGGTCATGGCGGCCAGACGCAATTTGAATTCCCCCTGTTTGCCGGTCCGAAAGGCGCCGATCAACCGAAGCAGGGTATCCACTTCGTCCCGGAGCATGTCATGCTCTTTCTGGGCGGCCAGACACAGGCTTGTCCAGCCGTACTGTCTGAGATAAGGAAAGATCACATCCTCTTCCCGCTCGATGTGTTCGGCCATAGCGTACAGATGTTCGACAATATGAGAAAGGCGCATGAATTCGCTGCTGCTGTCGGACAGGGATTCTGTTCGGTCGATCTGGCCGGCTACTTCCTCCAGATCGGACAGATAATAGTCCAGCAATTCATGTTCGGCCAGAACGAGGCGGAGAATGTGGCCCGTCGGCAGGCGGTCCCTGAGCGGTTCGTTCTGCGTTTGTCGGGTGCCAATCAAAAGAAACGCCACCGAGAGCTGGCTTGCCAAATGGGCGGAATAGCCCTTTTCCACCAGTTCGAGTTCGGCGCCGGCCAAATCCTGAGGCGTAATCTGGGCTAATATTCGGTGCGCCTGCCCTCGCAGCAGCTGCAAATCATCGGCTTTGTCGATCCTTCTTAAAAAACGAGTAAGGACCTGTCTGCGTTTGTCCTGAGGCGTCTTTTTCATCGGTCTATCCAAATCATTGCACTCCGTAGGCTCTGTTCTATCGGACCTCTATTGCTCTATACTTCTTGTTGGCCTATAAAGTTCTCGAAAAGCTTCTGGGAGTTTTTTGTCTTTCTTTTTTCTATTTTCCCCGGAACCGTACTCGTCCGGCAGCGTAACCAGGAAGAAGGACCGACGGACAGAGGGATGGTTACTATGCAAAATAAAACAGAAAAGAAGAGAAAACGACAACGACGGATGGAGCTGGTGCGGATCGCGGTGGCGCCGGATCGACAGGTGGCCCGGCAGTATCACGATCTGCTGAAAAAATACGGGATCCCTTCCGTGGTTCGACGCGCGAAAAACACTCACGCATTTGATTTTGATATCGAGCTGGCGGTTCGCCAAGAGAATGCGGAAACCTCCTATCGCCTGATCCAGACCACCCTGGGGCAGGACAGTTGTTCCGACTCTTTTTTTGAGGAAAAAGAAAGCCGCACCAGGGTCCGTTAGCCCGGTAGGCTGTCGCGCTGCAGACAGAGGATCGTACCGAAGGCCAGGGCCGCCGTTTCGATCCGCAAGATGGTTTGAGTCAGTTTGCATTCGATCCCGCCGGCCTGAATCAGAAGTTTATTTTCCGATTCCGTCAGTCCGCCTTCGGGGCCGATAAAAACGATCGTATCGGCACTGTCCCTGTCCCTGTCCCTGTCCCTGTCCACGATCGCCACCGCTTCTTTGGAAAATCCGCCGAAAACGATTTGCCCATGGGAATATTCCGCCCGCAATTGTTTCAATAGATAAGGCAGATCGGCCGGTCCGGTGATTTGCGGAAGAAAGAGGCGACCGCACTGCTTGGCGGCTGAAATGGCCAGTTTTGTCCATCGGTCCGACGCCCCTCCGGCGGCCTGCTTGACGGTCCGCTCGAAAAGGACCGCCGCTATATGATCGATGCCCAGTTCCGTCGACTGGGTAATGATCTGATCGAAGCGGGCTCCCCTGGCGACGCTGACGGCCAGGATGATCCTCGCTTTTGTCCGCGGCTGATGCGTTTGTATATCGGCAACCGACAGCCTGACTTCTCCGCATCCCGCCTGTTCCACAATCGCCTGCGCTACCGTGCCCTTTCCGTCAAACAACTCCACCCGATCTCCGGTTTGCGCCCGGAGGACATGGATCAAATGATGCGCCTCGGCATCGGTGATTACCACCTCTCCCGGTGCAATTTTCTTACAATAACACCGTACATTTCGCACGCTTTCATCCTCAAAGGAATTGGTTCACTGCCGGTATGATAGTCTCGTTCATTATCGATTGCAAGCGGAGAAGAATCCTTGCTTCTGCCCGGAATGTCATTATACTATCTCCAATTGGTCAAAGGGGAAAAAACACGAATGAAAGGGAGGCCGCTATGAAAAAGGGGATCTTAATCACCACATGTCTTGTCGTCGCTTGTGCTATGTTTCTGGTCGGGTGCGGTTCCGGTTTTAACGGGATCGGGATGGGTTTGAGCGGGCTGCCGCGGCTGTCGGACGCCCGGACACGCTCGATCAGTCCGGAAAACTTCACCGGCGACAAAGGGGCCGGGGGGATGGCCACCGAGGGTACAGGGGCCAACGCCGCCCGCGAACTGGGGCAGGGCTGGAAGGTCTCGCCCTCGGTGAACATCAAGAGCGGCCAGGTTTTTACGCTGGCCGAGATCGAAGGGGCCGGCGCGATTCAGCACATCTGGATGACGCCCACAGGCAACTGGCGGCACTGCATCCTCCGCATGTACTGGGACGGGGAGGAAACGCCCAGTGTGGAGGTCCCTGTGGGCGACTTCTTTGCCAATGGCTGGTGTCGGTTTGCCCCTGTTAATTCCCTGGCCGTCTGTGTCAATCCGGGCAGCGGCTTTAACTGCTACTGGACGATGCCTTTCCGCAAGAGCGCGTGTCTAACCTTTGAAAACCTCGGCGGCGATATGACGCTCTACTACCAGATTGACTATACCCTGACAAACATTCCAAAAGATATGGGATATCTGCACGCTCAGTTCCGGCGTGTCAATCCTCTGCCCGATAAGCAGGATTTCACTATTCTCGAAGGCGTCAAGGGCAAGGGGCACTATGTCGGCACGTATATGTGCTGGGGATCGAACTCGCCGGGCTGGTGGGGCGAAGGCGAGATCAAGTTCTTTATGGACGGCGACCAGAAATGGCCGACGATCTGCGGGACGGGAACAGAAGACTATTTCTGCGGCAGTTATGGCTTTATCCGGCCCGGCACCGACGACTACATGGAGTTCAGTACGGCGTATGCGGGCATGCCCCAAGCCGTCAAGCCGGAGGATAACACGCTCAAGCAGCCGCGTTTCGGCCTTTATCGATGGCATATCACCGATCCGATCCGATTCGACTCGGACCTTCGCGTCACGATCCAGGCCCTCGGCTGGCAGTCGGAAGGACGGTATCTGCCTTTGAAAGACGACCTGTCGTCGGTCGCCTTCTGGTACCAGACCGAGCCGCATGTGCCATTTCCGGCCTTGCCGGACAAGGACAAGCTGACAGTACAGTGGTAAATGTATAACATTATGGGTCATAGGTTGGAGACAAAAGATATGAAAATGGGTATATTTCTTATGATTATTGGAGCTAGTTTGATAGCCGGTGGAGGCATTTTAACTACTCTAGGGTGGGATTGTATATCTCAATATAAAGAAAAGAAAGCCTTGCTTAGAGCAATTGCTGCTGATTGGGTGTATAATAACAAAGTTGGAATTAAATCGGGAGGAACATGGAGATTAAAATCCGAAGATCCCAACATAGCACAAACACCATCACCACCATACCCATTTCTCCGCGATCAAGGAATAACTCAGGGGACGATATCAGAACATATAACACCAAAATCTAATCCTAAATTGCCTGAAACCTTAATGAGTTATCTTGTAGCAATTCAGCATTATAATCGACTGGTTGAAACAAGGAACACATGGGCACCCGCTGTAATTAAAGTCCAAGGAATTAAAAGTATTCCCGAACAATTTAAAGTTTTAAGGGAAAGCCTTGAATACTTACATTTTGAAGCAGAACACAGTATTCTATCTGAATTACTGGAAAGGCAATTCCCTGGGTTATTGACGTCTGTCGAAAAAAACCGCTTTACAGGAGTAGATGATTCGAAAAACGAAGAAACATCGAATGATCAAAGTGAATCTACAACAGGCTCTCAAGACAATGAATCATGAAATAAAAACCAATAAGTACACTTATCTTTAATCTGCCTGGTTGATAAGGAAGGTCTCAAAATGAATTCCAACCATGTCATAAAGGCTGAGAGTCAAAACGTGTTGATTCATTTGTTGGCAAAGGAATATCGATCTGCAAACACCTCAATTTTACAGAATCGTCTTGGGGAAATCTCCCAAGATTATATGAAACGTGGGCTTTATAATTCAACTGTACACGTCACAGCCTTGTTAGGGGCACAGTTTGATTTTGTTAGAAATTTGCTCGAATTCATTTGTAATAAACTGTTAGAAGATTTTCCTAAACAACCCTTAAAGGCTTTTCATGATGAACTTGAGGAAATAATTGAACAGGAATTTAAACGCATCCCTTCAACCATCAATACGATTTTAATTCAAGCTGGACTCACTAATAGTTTCAAGGGCTGTCACCGATGCATTGATCAAGAGTTGGATAAATTGAAACAAGATTTAGATCGAAGGATCCAGCTTGATACTCTCAGACGAAAGGAAGAATCTCCCAAAACGGTTGAAGATACAATAGACCTGAAATTTATAAGGATTAATTGGAGGGCACTTTGGAGTAAAATGAAGAAGCATTTCCTAAAATGATTTCCCCATTATCAGACACATATCGTATTCAAAATGCGATTTTCTCAATACTTGAAAAGAGAAGGAGATATACAAATGCTGCTTTTCGTGGATGAAAGCGGCCAGGACCACAGGCAAATGCCATGTGAAGTATTAGCAGGTGTTGCCATCAGGGAAGGCAATTACTGGAACCTTATTAAAGCCCTTCGCTCGGCAGAAAAGGACTGTTTCGGCGACTACCTTAGAAATCTGAGAGTAACGGAGATCAAAGCAAGGAAATTATTGAAACGCAGAATATTTCATAATGCAAACCAGGCGTTGGAAATCCCCGATTCACAATTAGCACAATTGGCCAATTCGTTTCTTGTAAAAGGCATTCAAGATCACAAAAGCAGAAGAGAAAGGTCTTCCTGTACACGAGAAGAATTTGTCGGATATGGACGTACGATTTTAAAGTACATTCATACGGTTCTTGATATTGCAGCGAATCACGATGTGAAGATACTGGCCTCTATTGTCGATGCCGATGCCGCCCTCTCTGAAAGAACAGATATTCTGCATAAAAACTTTACCTATCTTTTCGAAAGATATTTTTATCTCCTTAAAGACAATCCTCATGATGAAAGAGGGTTGGTGGTATTTGATGAAATTGAAAAAAGCAAAGCCCAAAAACTCGTCCAGCAGATGGCTTCTTATTTTCTTGGAACAGAAACAGGAAGGTTTCGAAGTTCACGCATTATCCCGGAACCGTTCTTTGTACACTCGGAATTAACAACCGGAGTTTTTTTGGCCGATTTGACAGCCTATGTGTTAGGTTGGGGATGGAGACTGCAAAGCATGCCACAGCCATTTCGAGAGGAACTCAAACTCTTTGCTGGTAAACTACATGACATGCAGTTCATCGGTAACAAGGAAGAAAGCGACAGCCAAAGTTATACTATCCATGGAATCAAATACATTGACGACTTGCGGGGAAGATATGAAAGGTCTTAAAGTATAAAAAAAGAAGGCAATGACCAACCCGAAAGCTGACCAAAGCCTCCGTATATAGTATCGTTATTCTGCACCAATGGTTCAAGCTTTTTTCTGGAATTCGATGATGGAAGACAAAGAAAACCCCTCGAAAATCCTTAAGTATTTATAATTGCTGCACTTACGAAAACGATAGACAAGAATAAGGGAGACAGCAATGACGAATGGAGCCATGGCGGGAGGGGCGGCGGCCGCGGCGGCTGCTTCGATTTCCAACGCCATCAAGGCCAGCGGGGCGATTGTCCGGATTGAGCCGCATGAATTCGTCGATCTGGTCGCAAAGATGAACGATCCGATTGTCGTGTGGTCGCCGCCGGGCTTTTTGACGCCTTATAAATACATCACCTGTTATAAAGGCCTGTACTTTTTCGCCAAAAGCAAGACCCAATTGACGATCCCTGCCAGCGCAGAAACGATCTGTGCCGGTAAAATCTGGATACCGGAGATGTAACGTCAGTCCACGATCTCGCCCAGCACCAGGATCGCGCCGGCATACCAGGCCGTGTCGTCGAAGCGTTTGGGATCGTCGATCTTCTCGTTGCGTTTGGCCAGGATCGCCGCCTTGTCCGGCTGGTCCGGGTGAATCTCCAGTTCGACGGTATGAATTCCCTCCTTCAGGCCCCTCGCTACGGTCAGCGTGGCCAGCCGATGATAAGTGCAATAGGCGTCAAATCGGGGTTTGACAACCGGATCCTGATCATCCACCCGTACAATCACCTGCCCGCCATCGGGTCCCAGCAGATCGTACATTTCCGCCGCTGTACCCCGGAATCGAAATCGGATCGTCTGTCCCGGCTGGCTGGCTTTGTACAGCACAGGCATCCGGTCGGCGAATCTCCGGGCCAGGGGATGCGACTGGGGGTCGAGCTTTATCCACCCTTCGGACAACATTGCGGGCTGTAAGGGAACCATCGTCGCATTTTCCCAGTTATCAGGAACAAATGGATCCCTCAACGGGTGGGCTCCTTTGCGGCCTTTGCCGGCGATCTTCTTCATCGAGCGGACCACGGCCTGCAAATATAGTTCATGACCCGTCTCCACATAAGGATGTACGCCATCGGGTGAAAACACGATCCGATCTCCCAGTGTTTCCCGTTCGGCATCGGTGGAGGGCTGTTTTCCCGTAAAGACCACCTTGTTCCGGGCGGTCAGGCGGGCCACTTCCAGGCCCATGTGAATCGAAGGAATCCCGTAGTGGTCGGCTATCCGTTCCATCGCACCTGCCGCCGGCGGATACCGGCCCTGCTGCAAATCACCGCACATTCCTTCGACCAGCGTATATACCAAACAGATATCCGTCGTCGGATCGGCCCGCCAGATCTTGCGAACGATTCCCTCCATGGATCGATAGATCTGCTCGGGCGCTGTGCCTCCGTCGTTGACCGCAAACTCGACAAACAGCAAGTCCGGCTTATGCCGCAGGACATCGTATTCGAGTCGATATACCCCCAGATCCGATCCGGTACCTCCGATGGCTGCATTGATTTCGCCGACCTGTGATTGGGGATACGTCTGTCGGAACCACTCCAGGGCTTTGACGCGCCAGCCGGACTGGGCGGTAATGCTGCCGCCGAGATAGGCAATCCGCACGGACCCGCCTTCGTTCAGTTTATCCAGAACATTTGGCAAGCCTTCCCTGGGACGGCACTCCAAAGCCTCCGGCAGGACTGTATTGGCTCCAAAACAAACCGGGAAAAAACAAACGAATACCAACACAGTCCAATTTCTGTAATGCATAATACCCTCCCGAAGGAACGCGGATTTCCCACATCGCGGGTAACGGACTAACACTATGGCGCCCCGATCCCGGTTTCCTGACTTTCCTCCAACTGCTTGAGCCATAACGGTTCCAGTTCCTGAAGCTGCTTGAACAGATCGGGACGCTCCACCTGGATACGACCCATTAAACTCTGTTTGAGATTCACAGGATAAAACGGATCTTCCAAAAACTGCCGGAACGATTCGTACTTCATAAATCCGAAACTCGGCAATCCCATGCGTCCCGGCTCGGCCTGGCCCGATCGGGCCTGGTAGGCTTTGTAGATCTCCTCGGCCCATTTCTCATATCCAAAAGCCTGATCGTCTTTGTGAAGGGCATAATAAAAATACCCCAACCGCAGGGAAAAGACGATTTGCTCCTTGGCGTCGCTGGGACCGATGGAGCTTTCCTGCTCATGCAGGATCCGATCCCGGACCCATTCGGCCAGTGGTTTCTGGAAATCCGGTTTAAATCGTTCATCGCTCGTATCGGTTCCGTATTCGCGGCGAAGCTGGGCGTAAATTTGGGCCGCTTTGCGGCGGTAGCCGGCCCGATAGAAGGAATGGACGGCGTTTTCCAGAAAATTGCGGTGCCCGCCGCGGACCGCCTTGGGATTGCCCTTTTCCAGGTTGATGTATTTATCGATGCTCCTTTCCCAAAATTGATTGCAACTGTCAAACATCGCCAGGTCCGGAAGCGTCAATATCGTATCCGGTCCCTGTCCGGTCGGATAGATGACCATATCGCCGGTGCGATAGAGCGACTGCAGCGAGTGGAACACGATCCGGTCCGTATTCTTCTCATCCACCGAATAGGTTCCCGGACGGCCGGCGACTTTCAAACCCAGCGAGGCCCAGTAAATGGCATGGGCATCGGGATGTTCCCAGTTCAGCGGAAGCCGGTCATTGGGATCGTCGACATTCACCCGACCATATTTGCGGTTCATCTCCTGCATGAAGGAGATGTCGTATTTCCACTCTTTTCGCAGCACATACGCCTTAGCGAACAGATCGAACTGCTCCAGAGTCGGGGTATCCCGGTATTTATCGACGACGGAAAAGGCAGCCGGTTTGTATTTCTGGGGCTGGCGCCGGAGTCCCAGATATTTCCTGGCCGCTTCCAGAGGCTCGATACCCGAGAAAACCGGATCAGCGTTTTTCAACTCTTCGACCAAAGCAGCGATTTTTTCATCGGCCAGCGCCTCCTCCCATTCCCGAGGGGTACGTTCCAGTTTCTGGAAATATTCGTTGGTTTGCGGCCGGCCGAGCAACTGCTGCATCTCCAGCGCCAGTTCTCGTTTGTAGTGCGGATGGCAATCGTCGCTTAACGCTCCCATTTTATGCTGAAAGATCCAGGCCAGCTCCCGATAGAGGATGATGCTTTGGGGATTCATGGGAATCCCGCGATCCCGGAGTAATTCCAGACCGTTACGCACCCAGCGCCATCGCTCCTGCCACTGCTCGGCAGGGACGGCCACGGAGATATTATAGGCCATGTTCCATGCATGAAACACCCAGACGGTCGAAAAGCGGGGCTGCAGGACCGTGATCCATTCGGCCAGTTGCTTGGCGTCGAAGAACAATCCTTCTTCCTTGAGGCGGTCGGCCCGGATCCACAGCACATCGACCACCAGCCCCCGAAAGGCCCCCATCGCTACGGTGGCGAACGCCAGCGAAGGCGGGGCATTTTCCAGAGAAGCGTTCACCACAAGACCCATATCTTCACGAGCCTGTTGGATACCGGGAAGCATGAGAGAGCCGCCAAAGAGAAATCCCAGCCCGATCCCCAAACATAACACGATAATGATATTGTCTTTGAATCTCATTTAACTAACCTACACCGAGGTTTTGGCCAGTTCCCGATTATTAAAAATTAATACTCCGAGCAAGAATAA
The DNA here is from genome assembly GCA_016930745.1 of Sedimentisphaerales bacterium. GTDB lineage: Bacteria > Planctomycetota > Phycisphaerae > Sedimentisphaerales > Anaerohalosphaeraceae > JAFGGE01. Next base: position 1,585 of record JAFGGE010000224.1, on the reverse strand, counting down.
CACCCCTCCCTTGACAAAGATGGTGAACAGATAGACTTTCCCAAGAAAGAGCCAACCCAGCGTTCGACCTTCGATAATAAAACGCGTCGGATTATATCCTTCATCAAACTTTGGAAGAATCCATAGAAGAATCGGACGGAGAATAAGTTGATACAGTATTGTAAAGGCAGCATTTGCAAAATCGAATGATTCCACAATGAATCCATTGACCGTTCCCGTGAGAAAAGCGGCCATACAGACCAGGACCGCCACCGGGAATGAAAGCCAGGTGGAAGCGGACACGCCTATCGCAGCCAGGAAAATCAGACGACTGAAAATCAACAGCTCAGCCCGGATAAAATTGGCGGTAAACGTGCTCGATCGATACAGCAACTGCACATCTTCGACGACAACGGTGACCATACTGAACGCCGGATTGTTCTGGAACTCGACCGAGACGTAGCCGTCCTCGGCCACCACATCGCCCGGTACCGAAAACTCCACAAAAGTACGAACCGGGTCCGTGCGGGAAATATAATAAGGGCGCGTCTTCATCTGGAGCCGGCCCGATGCGTCCACAGAGCGAAAATCCCCGATCCGCCAATTGCTGTAGACCTGATCATCGATCGGGGTGGGCAGTCCGCGCAGCTTATATCGGATAAAGATCATGTCGTTGGGATCGCCGACCCGCACATTCTCGAATTCCCATTTACGGACATATCCCAAAGGGATGGATTTGGCGGCGCTTAGCGCTTCATTTTGAAGAACCGCCATCACCTCCTGCCGCGTCATGTCGTCGGGAAGCCGCTTTTCTTCCTTGAGCTGTTCGTACCGTCGGCGGGCCTGCTGTTCGATCTGCTCGGTGTCCAGGCTGGTTTCCAAACGGGTGCGCGAGGTGAAAAATTCGCGGTTTACCTTTTCCAGTTCGGCGCCTTCGGCGCGGCTCAAACGCGGCATGAACAAAGCGAGGCTATAAATGATCACGCCGAAAAGGGCCAGGAGCAGACCGTCCAGGACAACTACCCCCAACATTTTTCCGGCCACAATCTCGAACCGTCGAACAGGCTTGCTGACGACCAGGTAGATGTGCTTCCGCCGCAGGTCATTGGTCACCGTATAGACCGAGACGACAATCGTCAGAACACACAAAAGCAGACTTGTCAAAGACATCGAGTAGCTGACGAAGGTCTGTACCTTGCCCAGGGCCGACTGGTCGCCGGTAGCCGTTATGCTCATCAAAGGAAGCAGAATCAGCAACAGTACGATGACGATCACCGCCACCCGCATCCGAATCGCCTGCGACAGGGTGTTCTGTGCGATCGTCCAGATCCTACGAAGCATCCTCATCCTCCTGTGAGGAGTCCGGGCGTGTCATTTCCGTTCCGGCATCCCCGGACTGGCCCGTATGTCCGCCGAGTAAGGATTCCAGGACATTTTTTCGAACGGCGCTATCCTCCGCCGCTTCCGTGGATTTGCCCGCGGGCGGGGAGGTTGGTTCGACGCTATCCGCTTCTTCCCGGCGACCGGCCGGCTCCAGTTTTTGCTTTGTCAGTCGATGGAGCAGTTCCTGATCTTCCGCGGGGGCCGGCGGTTTTGCTTCGGCATG
>JAFGGE010000223.1 GCA_016930745.1 Sedimentisphaerales bacterium | reverse complement strand
TAGGTAGTCGCTAGTCGTTAGTCGCTGGCCGTTAGAACCAACCGCATGGGTTTGGAAAAGCGCCGAACCGGTCCTGCATTCTACCGAGTTGTCACTGTGGCTTTCAACGGCGCATCGAAGACGGCGTCCCTGGCGCTGCACACCGACCGCGTCAGCGGCCCATGCGTAATCCACAGACGATACCGCAGCGTCAGCGTCTGCCCGGCGGGAATCCTGTGGACAAAGAACGCCCCAAACCGCGCATAGTCCCGGTACGCCGAATACTTGTTGGGCCCCGGATTGTCCGGATGGTCCATATGCAGGACGCTGCAGGTGTTCATGCCCAGCTTATACGATACCGCGGCCCACGGCAAATCCATCGCCTGATGCGCATCGAGCCCGTCCTCATGGAACAGGTACTGCGCCTTGCCCTGGTCGGGCCCTTTGGCGACGGCGTCATGGGCGCGATACTGAAATCCCGCATGTTCCGGATCGCCGCCCAGCATCACATCTGCCACGACGGCCTTCAGGCTCGATTCCACATCGATCAACACGGAGATCGGATCTTCCTGTCGGTACACCGTCGTCGTCCGCTGCTCGACAACCAGGGGCTTGTCCTGCGGATCGCGCCAATGCACGACGGCCCGCGACCGCGCCAGGACGGGTCCGGCCGCCAACTGGAAATCCCCCGTGCATACCTGCTCGCAGTCCTTCATGTGCCACAGATCGTAGGTCTTGCCGTTGCAGGCCAGTTTGTTCCAGCCGATGAATATGCCGCGGTGGTGGGGATAAAGAATGTCCTTGGCGATATACTCGCTTTCGCCGTCGGGCCCGTTGGTCAGCCGCTGCCCGTTGATCCCATAGACATGCAGGAACGGCTTGTACGTCTCGAACCGCCGCTGGTCGCTTGATTCGTCGTATTCGTACATAAACCGCGTGACCGGCCGGTCCTGACGCAGCAGATCCAGCCGGCGTCCTTTCGTATCTTTCCAGGCAAACACGGGCCAATCCTTTTTGACGGCCGGATCGATTCGGGCGATCCACTCGCTTTCCTGTCCGGCTTTGGCCTCGGTGATCACCCACCACAACTGCACTTTGCCGTTGTCCCCCGCGACAAACTGCCCCGGAACGGTATCGCCGGTGACGGCGTTTCGCAGCTCCACCGCCTTGCCGCCCACAGACGCCTCCGCCGGCATGTCCAGGTCCGCCCGCACGGGCACATCCCGAACATCCATCCGCGGCGCGGACACGCGAATCGTAATCGTGTCTGCGGAATACCCCACGGCGACAAAAAGAACAATACACACCGCTACGTAACCGATCTTGTCGAATCCTGGTTTCATTCGGACGCCTTTCCCTGTCTTTTGATGGAACGGATTACAAAGAATCTACGTCTGTCATTCTATCCGAATACCGCTTTGGATGCAATCTTCCGCCCGCCGACGCAGGCTCCATCAGAACCAACACGGAAAAAGTTGCTGTATCGCCATAAAGTTGGTATACTGGAGAATACAAAGACGGTGTCGGTGAAAAAGGCGGAGAATTTTTCAATCCGATATGTCACAAAGAAGTACCCGGCGCATCCTGAAAAGGCGAGGAGATTGATATGTTGCTGATCCCGTATGAGCTGGATCTGGCCTTTGCACGACGGCCGATAATCAACTGGCTGCTCGTGGGCTCGATGCCCAGGAAATTTGCCGGCCGCATCGGAAAGTGCCCCAAGTGCCGAAAGCGGATTGTCATTCCAGACGTGACGTGAAGGCCGCCCCGATGTATATATAGAGGTAACATACAAATCGCCTGAGAATGAGGGAAAGGAATCGCCATGTTCGCAAAATTTATCGGGCAAATCGTCGGAGCTATTCTGGCCGCGGGTATCCTGTCATTGATTATAGCTCTGTTCCTTCAGTTGGGCATGAAGCTGGTCACTACATTCAAACCGTCCTACGGCATTGCATACAATACCTCTTTTGTTTCAATGATGGCGGGAGGCTTGATACAGCTCATAATCCGGGGCTTATCCCTGCTGATTCTCGGAACCGAACCCAGTATAGCAATCCGCGTGTTGACCGGCATTCTGACGACGTATGTCACCATCGTCATTTATGAAGCGATGCTGCGAAACGCCGAAGGCAACCGAATCGGCATGGGCAAAGCATTCCTTGTCTGGCTTGTGCAGTTTGCGATCAGCCTGCTGATATTCGGAGTCCTTGCCCTGCCTCTTGTCCTGCTCTTCGGAACCGGGATATTCAAAGGTTTCCAGCCTCCGCCGTAGGATGGATTCCGTGAAGCGGTACCCATGTGGAAACGACAGCATGGGTTCGGAAACAGCATCGAATCCATCCTGCCAAAATCGAAAGTCGAGACATTCCGGACCACTTTACCGGGCCTTCCGTTCGCCCCCTGCCTTATAGACGATACAGACGCTACAGACGGCAGCTAAAATCTCCTCCCGATCCGCAAATTCGGTGGTTTTGGCGGAAAATGATCCCGTCTTTTGAGTATAATACAGACTACACGGCAGAACGGGGTTTGTTGTACAGGGTCTTTACGGAGGGACCTTTGGGTGCAGCACGGATCGCATAATAAAAGACAGGGCCAGAACCGCCTCTGCACGTAAAGTTGTAGGGAAGAAACGTGATGAAAAGAACAACACTGACGCTGCTGCCGGCCGGCCTGGGAATGAGCCTGGTCGGGTATCTGCGGTGTCGATAAAGCTTCTAAAACGAAATCCAAACGGAAAATAAGAACAAGGTAGAAAAAAATCGGAGGGTATGAAATGAAGAAAGTGTTGATGATGTGTGTGCTGGCGGCTCTGATTGCCTCGCCGTCCATGGCGGCCATGACGGTGATTCTGACCGGCTGGAGCAGCGACGGCGAACCGTTGCGGTTTCCGGGCGTGCAGGCGACGCCTCTGGCCGGGGAATGGGCTGATTACGGCATCACAGGGCCGTTTACAACGTATTGCGTCGAAGGCGGCCAGGTGGTCAATCGGACCTATTATCCGCATCGGGAATATTACGCCACGATCGACGATATCGTTATGTTCGGCGGTTCGAACGATTACCTGAAACAGACCACAAAGCAGTTGTACGCTTCCTATCTTAATCTGGACCTGACCGGCATGAGCGGCAGTCAGATTGAGAAGATTCAGAACGCCTATCAGAATGCGATCTGGGCCTCGGAAGCGGCCCATGTGTTCGATACCAGCCTTATCGTGGACGACACCGACTGGAAGTATGTCCGCGTGATGAACCTGTGGGAAAAGAACAACACCATTCTGGGCCAGGACGGACAGATCAAGGTCTACGGCGGCGACGCGCAGTCGCAGTTGGTGATGGTGCCCGTGCCGGCGCCGGGCGCTCTGCTGCTGGGCAGCATGGGTATGGGGCTGGTCGGCTGGCTTCGGAGACGGCGGACCGTGTAAGTATAATTTCCAGGGTGATGAACAAAGGCGGCGAACCTTTCGGGGCTTGCCGCCTTTTTCTTTGCGCGATTTTCTGTCATTCCCAGGCCCGACCTGACTTTTTTCTGTCATTCCGAAGCGCAGCGAGGAATCTACCGCGTGCATGGGTGGCAGCCTTTTGGGCTCTGCCCAAAGGGCTGGTATATGAACCATTCAAGAACACCCGCTCTTTGCCTTCCGTCTTCGCTTCGTTTCCGTCTTCACTGTGTTTCGACGTGACAAGTCGACGCGACACGTTGGCAAAAAGCTGCCACCCTGGCATGACAACCGTTGATCTTGAGTCTTCTGACTTCTGGATTCTGTCTCCTGTCTCCCGTCTTCTGTCTTCCTTCTTCCCGGGTTTTTCTTGCAATTTTGTAACGTTCGGGTATATTGTGCGTCTAGTATGGTGGAGGGCGCAGAACGAGTATGCGCCGCGTGGATGGAGGCGAACGCAAGTTTTCTCTGTAAGGCTTTAGTCCAGGAGGGTTTATGAAGAGGGTGCAGGTCCGAACGGTGATCGTGGCGATGCTTTGGGCGGCCGGTGTGTCGCTGGGATCGCTGGAGACGATTCAGATCGATTTTTTCCCCTGTTACGCCCCCAATCCGCAGGGCGCTGCCTATGATTCCTACTGGCAGAACGCCCAGTACGCCGTCCTGAATGGCCTGGATGCGTACGGCGAGGGGATCGCGGGTTTTGCCCCGGTAACCTCGGTTACGGGCGTGCAGTCGTTTGTGACCAGCTACGAGAGCTTCAACGGCGTCGAAACCGCGGGCGAGTACGGCGGACGGGCAAGCTGGGTTTTTCACATTTTCGACACCGAAGGCGGCTCTGTATCGCTGGCAAGCCTGACGGCCAGGGAATTCTTCGACGATCTGGGCGGGGTGACCCATTCCAGCTATGGCGGACCGCTGGCGATCACAGATTTCGATCCGGACCGCCTGGTCGGCATCGACGCCGCCGGAGCGACCACCATCGATGCCCAGGCCGAGATTGTCGGCATCCTCGGCATCGCGGGCAATGCCTGGCTGCATTTTCTCCTGCCCGAGGATGACGGGTACGAGCAGCGATTCGACCTGCTGGCCGATACGGGCGCCGCTATCGAGGCCAGTCAGAGCCTGTGGGGATTTTCCCTGGTCTACGACGGCCAAACCTTCGCCGCCCCGGAGATCGGCGTCATCCCCGAACCGGCCACCTGGCTGCTGCTTGGCGTCGGTACAATCCTGCTGCGACGAAAACGCTAAAGGGATTTTTGATCTTCTATTTTCGATTTTGGCAGGATGGATTCGATGCTGTTTCCGAACCCATGCGGTGGATGCGGTTCGTTTTTGCCACAGAGGACACAGAGATCACAGAGGTAACCAGGAAAGCTATTTCTCTGT
>JAFGGE010000021.1 GCA_016930745.1 Sedimentisphaerales bacterium | reverse complement strand
CGAGATTTATGACGGTTTTCCTGTTGCCTTCCATTTTACCTTTTTGCGACATGTTTTTCCACGAGCGCATAAAAAAACCCCGAATCCATGGAGGATTCGGGGCAGAACACGCGTGATTTTAGCTCAGGCCTCTGAGCTTCTTGTAATTCTGCAGCGATTTTTCCACGCCGACGAGGGGCGGATAGGCATCCTTTTCTTCCTCGATGATATACCACTTGGTGCCGCCGGTCGTCTCGCAGATGGCGAACAGTTCCTGCCAGGGAATATCCCCTTCTCCGATCAGGGCCGCGGGATTGGTCTTGGAGTATTCCTTGATGTGCACCGTGACGGCCCGGCCGGGATACCGCTGCAGATAGGGCAGGGCGTTGGCGCCGCCGTGCATAGCGTTGCCCGTATCGAACTGCATGATCACTTCCTTGACCGTATTGCCGAAAAAGACGTCCCACGGCATGATTCCATCAATAGCCTGGAATTCATGGGTATGGTTGTGATACCCGACCATCATCCGATGGGGCTTGACCTTGGCGGCCAGCTCGTTGAATACCTCGGCCGTATTCTTCCAGTCCTGAAGCGTTTTGTGTTGTTCCGGGGCCAGCCAGGGGACGATCAGGTACTTGTTGCCGAGGATCTTATTGAATTCGATGGTCCCGGCCAGGTTGTCCCCTTCCAGCGTGGTCATCTGGGTGTGGGTGCCGCAGCATTTCAGGCCGTTGTCGTCGAGCATCTTTCGAAGATCTTTGGCAGAATAGTCATAATAACCGGCGAACTCGACTCCATCATAACCCATCCTGGCCACTTTTTCGATTGTGCCGGGCAGATCCTTGGCGCAATCGGCGCGGACCGAGTACAACTGCAAGCCGACGGGAATCTGCTTTTTCCCAAACATTTTTCCTACCTCCAAACAGCCGGAACCGGCCATGCAAAGGCCTGTAACGGAAGCCGAGGCTGCCAGAAACCGACGACGGGAAAGACCAGAGCCATGGATTTTATCTTTCATAATCCTTCACCTCATTTCAGAAATGTTCTTTTTCCCCGGCGCCTCCGACGGCGACGGACGGGTTTTTCCATGGGGATTGTAGGACCATAGGGCCATGGCGTCAAATCGAAAAGACCGGCAGGGCGGAGTTTGCATGGAAAGACCCGATTTGGTATACTATGGGCCATGCGTGACGATGGTTTGGATTCTCCATAGAAAGGAATATTTATGAGCGCGGGCAGTCGTCGTGATTTTTTGAAGGTGTCGGTATTGGCGGGCACAACGGTAAGCCTGAACAGTTTCCAACTTCTGGGCCAATCCTTTTGTTCCATGGCGCCGCAGGTGCAGGAGCAGGCAGAAAAAGCCGAGGATGAAAAACCCGGATCGAAGATGAAACTGGGTTTGGTGACCTATCTGTGGGGGCAGGATTGGGATCTTCCCACGCTGATCGCCAACTGTGAGAAGACCGGTTATAAAGGCGTGGAATTGCGTGTCGATCACGCGCATAAGGTCAGCGCCAGGCTGACGGCCGAAGAGCGCAAAGCCGTGAGAAAGCGGTTTGCCGACAGCCCTGTCAAATTCGTCGGGATGGGCTGCAATTGGGATTTTCATCATACCGACCCGGAAAAGGTGAAGGCCAATATCGAAGGCGCCAAGGCCGATGTGAAATTAAGCTTCGATTGCGGCGGCAGCGGCGTCAAGGTCAAACCCAACGATTTGCCCAAGGGCGTGCCGGTCGAGAAGACATGCGAGCAGATCGGCAAAGCCCTTAACGAACTGGGTCGGTTCGCGGCCGATTATAAACAGGAAATCCGAGTAGAAGTGCACGGGGCGGGCACCAGCGATCTGCCGGTGATGAAACAGATTTTCGATTATGTCGTCGAGAAAAATGTCGGCGTCTGCTGGAACTGCAATTCCCAGGACCTCAAGGAACCGGGCCTGGAGTATAATTTCGACCTGGTTAAAAAACGTTTCGGCGCGACAGCGCATGCCCGTGAATTCAACCTGCGCGATTATCCTTATCAGGAATTGATCGACCTGTTTGTGAAGATGAATTACAAGGGATGGATTCTTCTGGAGGCCCGCACCAAGCCCAAGGATCGGATCGCCGCTCTTGTCGAGCAACGGCAGGTTTTTGAAGAGATGGTTCGTGCCGCACAGGCGAAACTATAGCAGTTCGTGGTTTACATGTATTATGATAGCATCGTTGCCGATGAAGATACCCTTGGCGAGGATTGCTTGTAGATGGATCAGGATGTTTCTATACAAGTCAATAAAAGGGAAATTTCCGTATCGATGTTTCGTCATTTTGCACCATTATTTCTGGCTCTTTTAGTCGTGCTCGAAGTCTGCGATGCCGCTCCGCTAGCCTTTCCAACGGCCCAAGGGTATGGACGACTGGCAAGCGGAGGGCGCGGGGGGCGTGTTATTCATGTCACGAATCTGAACGACGCCGGTCCGGGGAGCTTGCGCGATGCGGTCGAGGCACAGGGCCCGCGCACAGTCGTGTGCGATGTTTCGGGGGTCATTACTCTGGAATCGAAGCTCGTCGTCCGCCATCCCTATCTCACGGTTGCCGGCCAAACCGCCCCGGGCAAAGGGATCTGCATCCGGAAATACAATTTCGGCCTTTACGGCACACACGATGTCATTATTCGCTATGTCCGTGTCCGCCCCGGCAATATCTCCGGACAGACTCTTGACGGAATGGGCATGGCCTACAGCGACAACTGCATTATCGATCATTGTTCGATTAGCTGGACTCAGGATGAGGCCTTCAGCTCCCGCGGCGCTAAAAATATCACCCTGCAGCGCACCCTGATTTCGGAGGCCCTGAACGAAGCCGGCCACAGAAAGTATCCCCCCGGCACTCAGCACGGATATGCCGCCAGTATCGGGGGAATGATCGGTAGTTTTCATCACAATCTTCTGGCTCATTGTGCCGGGCGGAACTGGAGCCTGGCCGGCGGACTCGACAAGGACAAGCGGCATACCGGCTCACTCGACATCCGCAACAACGTCGTGTTCAATTGGAAACACCGAACCACCGATGGCGGCGCTGCGAAGGTTCAGTTTGTGAATAATTACTACAAACCGGGTCCTGCCACGCAACGATTCTTTGTCATCCGGCCTGAACGCGAAGGGGTTCCGCTCTACGGCCCGCAGGACTATTTCATCGAAGGCAACATCCTTGAAGGACAAATCACGGCGAGTCAGAAACTGGGGGGTGTTGCGTTGTGGCCTTCCGAACCGCCGGACAACTACATTCGTGAAGTCCCTTTTTTTGAATCCCATGTTACAACGCAAACAGCCGAAGCGGCATATGCCGATGTGCTGGCCGATGTCGGCTGCAATTTTCCTGTGCTTGACGAGCACGATCTTCGAGTCATCGCCGAGGTCCGACAGGGCACATGCAGGTTTAAAGGCAGTAAGACCGGCTTGCCCGGCCTGCCGGACTCTCAGGAGGATGTCGGCGGATGGGAGGAGTACCCTGAAGTGCATCGTTCGGAAAACTGGGATACGGACAAGGACGGGATGCCGGACAATTGGGAGACGGCCTGCGGGCTGAATCCGGCTGATATCACAGACGGGAATCGGGATCGTGACAGTGATGGTTACACGAACCTCGAAGAATACCTCGGTTGGCTGGTGGGTGAATTTCCGAATCCGAAACAATAAGTATTTTCGAAAACGATGGATTATTTACTTTCAGAAAGGGCTTGTCGATGTGGGATGCAACGCAGAGTATAAAAAGTCTGTGGACGGTCAGGGGATGTGCCGTGTTGCTATTTCTGGTCGCTCCTATCCTGCATGCGCAGCAACAGACGGAGGCGTCCGATGTCTTTAATGTGCGGCGATTCGGCGCTGCCGGCGACGGCAAAACAGATGATACCGCGGCCTTTCAGAAGGCCCTCGATGCCGCCGGCAAGGCCGGGGGCGGAACCGTTCACGCCCCGGTGGGCAATTACTTATTTACAGGCCATCTGAATGTACCAACCGCCGTCACGCTGGCTGGCGTCTGGGAGTCGGTGCCTGCCCATAACGGCCTCCGCGACCGCGGTCTGCCTAAGCCAACCGATGACGGAACGACCTTTCTGATCACCGACAGCGCCGGCGCCGAAGACGGCCCGGCCTTTATCACACTCAATACCAACAGCACGCTGCGCGGCGTCGTGCTCTACTACCCCGAGCAGAACATCGACGATATCCCCAAACCATATCCCTGGGCGATCGCCATGCGCGGCAAGAATCCTGCGGTGCTGGCCGTCGAGATGCTCAATCCCTACAACGGCATCGACGCCTCGCGAAACGAACGGCACCTGATCCGCGATGTGCACGGCCAGCCTCTTCGACGCGGCATCTGGGTGGACGGCATCTACGATATCGGGCGCATCGAAAACGTTCACTTCAACCCGTGGTGGAGCATGCAACGCCGACTTTTTTACTGGCAGAGGGAAAACGGGGAGGCCTTTATCTTCGGCAAGAGCGACTGGGAATACGTCTTCAACACCTTCTGTTTCGGATATAACATCGGCTATAAATTCGTCCAAACCAATACCGGCATGTGCAACGGCAATTTCCTGGGGATCGGGGCCGACGATTGTTACACGGCCCTGGTGGTCGAGCAATGTGCGCCGTTTGGCTTGCTCATTACCAACGGAGAATTCGTTTCCTTTCACGGTCCCGATCCGACCATGATCGATGTGAAAGAGGCCAACACCGGCAGCATCCGGTTTGTCAACTGCGCTTTCTGGGGACCCTGCAACCAGGTCGCCAAAATCGCCGGCGCCGGCACCGTCGGCTTCGGGGACTGCACGTTTACCCAATGGGGCGGAAAAGAAGGCAGCCGGCATGCGATACAGGCTCAAAGCGGAACGGTTCTGGTTCGCGGCTGTGAATTTCGCCAGGACCGGCCCCAGATCCGGCTTGGTGAAAAAGTCCGCCGCGCTGTAATCGCGGAAAATGTCTTTACCGGCCAACAGCGCATCGACAACCAGTCGAAGGGAAACATCCAGATCGGCCTTAACGCCGCCGACTGATGCCGCAGGATTTCCCAACAAATCCCCAATACGAATCTATAAAAAAACTCGGGGAGCTATAATCGGATAGCTTCCCCGAGCTGGAGTACAAAAAAGTAAAGTCGATAAGGCGTACGGCTACATCATTTCGGATAATTTAATTTTGCTTAAGAAGGCCTCCGCCTTGGCGGTTGCTTCTTCGACCACCTTTTCCATTTTCTTGCTGAAGGGGGCGTTCTTGGTCTGCTGCTCCAGGTCCAGATGACTGGTCAGAGGACCGCTGACAGCCTCGATGATCTCCAGCATGGTGATCTCCTTTGTCGGACGGGCCATCGTGAAACCGCCGCGAGGACCGCGCTTGCTGCGCAGAATATTGGCCCGCACCAGTTGCTGCAGAATCTTGAGCAGATATTCCATCGGAATATTGTACTCCTTCGAGATCCGGCTGGCCAGCACCGCCCCGTCTTTGGAATTATCGGCGATATATCCTACCGCCACCATACCATACCCTGCTGATCTGCTGATCTTCATTTGCGTCTCTCCCTAATACCCATTCCAAAAAACCTTTGCTATCCTAAGGATATTGTTACATGGCAAAACCGGATTGCAACTAATTTTTGATTATAAACCTGTTTTTTACCACATTCGCGGTACATTCCGAGCGGCCGGCCTCCGGCTTCAAACCGATTCGAGAGGATTTTTCCCGTTCGGTTACTTTGGCATATAGGGTTATGGATAAAGCACTTACGATGTGTTCCGACAGATTTTATCACAGGTGCAAAAAGGCTCAGAACGTCATCTGCATCCGAATGCCGAAAACCACCGCGTCTGAGCCGCCCGGATTGGCGACATATTGGAGGCTGGGCGTGATATGCAGATATGGCGTGACGCGGGCATTGTAAAATACCTCCATTGCCGATTCATAATCCTGGGGATATGTAGCGGAGGCCTGGTCGCTGAAAAAGCCCTGCGCGTATCCGATTCCCAGAATGTCCTCATCGCGACGGTCCAGCAGGCCCTGGTAATGCAGGCCCGCGCTCCAGAAATTCGTGATATCATTACGGCGGCTGGGGGCATAGCCGTAGCGAAAGAACGTACCCAATCCCTGCGTATCCTGCGGATCGGAGCTTTCCCGGACAAGCATCTGGTCGCAACTGACATACACTCCCACGTCGTCCCGATAGGAATTCATTGTGTCGGTATGCGACTTAGGCTGTGGATCGTTCCAGATGCCCACACGATATGCGCCTGCTAGCGGTCCCCGGGCCGAGTTCCATTCCGGTGTGATTCCGGTTTCCAGAATATAGAAAAAATAGTCCTCTTTATGAAAGGCTGTGTGGAACCCCGTTTCACGATGATCATTTTGCGCATCCACCACTCCGGCCGAGAGGTACCAGAGCCCCTCGGGTGCATAATAGATTGCGGCGCCGAGGGCATAGTCGGGAAAGGGAATCGTGGGGTTGTTCACCAGAGCGCCGTTGAGGAATTGGGCGGTTTCGTCGTTGGCGTATCGGTTGCAGTCAAATGATACCGGACATCCGCGATGTTCAAAACCTCCGGTCAGGTCCATCTTGCCGATGCGCATCTTAAAAATCCCATCCATCCAGGATTGCTCCCAGTACAGCTCGGTAATCACCATCGCATCGCGACCCATGGCGTCGGCATTGACGCCGAAGGCGCTGCCCACGGAAGGACCGTCGATACCCTGGGATTTGGACCACCAGCCCTCGGCGTGCATAAATACCGAGGCCCCTTCGATTCCCATCCATGTTTCCATATCGGCTGTCATTTCCAGGTCATAACTGCCTGCATGACGCCCCCGGCGATGGTGCGTGCTCAAACCTCCCCGGGTGTTGACTTGATAGATATGGGTTGCATTCAATGCCATGTCCAAACCTTGTTCGTTCAAGATATCCGTTAATCCGCCAAATCCCTCGGTCAGCGTCTCTCGAGTCCAGAAGTCTTCTGCATGGACAGAGCCCATTGCAAATACGAGTACAGTCATGCCGGCAAAAATAATCCGATTCGTTATAAACGCCCGATCCAGTTCGTGCATTAAAGGAAACCTTAGTAATACATGTTTGGATATCGTATGTGCATAAAATTCCATATAAGGACAACCTCAGCCTTGTTTGGGTAATTAAATTTTGCTAATGATCGATCCAATCTGGAAAACAATCAGCGTAAGTCCATATGCCAGGATGGTCAAAGCAGCCCACTGGAAGAGGGCCCATTTCCAGGCCCCTGCCTCGCGGCGGGTAATTGCTACGGTCGCCATGCAAGGAGCGCTGATCAGGCAAAACAGCATGACGCAAAATCCCTGCAGTGGCGTATAATCAGCCCGCAATCTCTCGCGTAATACCGCGCTGCCTTCGTCCACTTCTCCCAGGGAATAAACAATTCCAAGCTGGGAAACAAAGACCTCTTTGGCCGCCATGGCCCCGATCAGGGCCGTACCGATTTTCCAGTCAAAACCAAGCGGTCGGATCGCCGGTTCTATTGTCTTGCCCACACGTCCGGCTATAGAATGCCGCAATAGAGCGCTCTGTATCTGTTCACCATCCAATCCTTCCAACTGTTCTGCCGAGGGACGAGGAAAACTTGTCAATCCCCACAGCACAATCGAAATGCCGAGAATAATGGTCCCGGCTTTTTTCACATAATGCCAGCTCCGCATCCGGGTATGCAGCCACAAACCCCTGGCAGTCGGCATCCGATAAGGCGGCAGCTCCATCACGAAGGGTACGGTCTGCCCTTTCAACAGAGTTTTTCGAAGCAGTCGGGCACAGATCACCGCCAGGACGATCCCGATCAGATATACCCCCCAGAGAATCAAACCCCGCATATGTTCCGGGAAAAAAGCCGGGATAATCAGGGCATAAATGGGGAATCTGGCCCCGCAGCTCATCAGGGGGATGATCATAATCGTCGTCAGTCGACTTCGACGGTTTTCCAGAATCCGCGTCGCCATAATCGCCGGCACGGAACAGCCGAATCCGATCAGCATCGGAATAAAGCTTTTCCCGTGCAGTCCCATCTTGTGCATCAGGCGGTCCATGATAAACGCCGCTCGGGCCATGTAGCCCGAATCTTCCAGAAAGGCGATCGCCAGAAATAAAAGGAAGATGTTCGGCAAAAAGACCAGGACGCCGCCTACGCCCCCGATGATGCCGTCCACCAGAAGGCTCTTGAGAATACTGTTGCTGTCCGGGGGCCAGGTCGAGGCGACCAGACCCCCCAGCCAGTGAAAGGACGATTCAAGCCAGTTCATCGGATATTCGCCGAGATGGAACACCAGTTGAAATACGGCATACATCAATCCCAGAAAAATCGGCAGACCCAGCGCCCGATGCGTCAGGATCGCATCGATTCTGTCGCTGACGTCATGGCGGCTTTCCACCGTGCTTTTGACCGCCTCCTGACAGGCCCCCGAGATGAATCCGTATCGTTGGTCGGCCAGCACAATGGCTGCCTCATCTCCATAAATCGTCTCCAGATGTCGAATGCCATTGTGTGCTGTTTCCAGCACGGATTCGATCTGCACCTCCTGGCGGATTTCCCGGTCCTGTTCCAGCAGTTTAATCGCCAGCCAGCGCGGACGGTAGCATCGAGCCAGATCGGGATGGGCGTCGATCTGCTGGACAATTCGTCCGATCTGCTGTTCGACCTCTGTGCCGTAATGATACCGATAAACCGGCATCGCCCGGGTCTGAACGATTTCGACCACCTTGTCCAGAAGCCTGTCGATTCCCTGGGATTTGCTGCCGACCGTCGGGATGATAGGGGCTCCCAGAAGCTGAGAAAGCAGGGGAATATCGAAAATCAATCCCCGTTGTCGGGCCACATCGCTCATGTTGAACGCCAGCAACAGCGGCACTCCCAACTCCATAAGCTGCACGGATAGATACAAATTCCTCTCCAGGTTGGATGCATCGATCACATGCACGACCAGGTCGGGCTGCTGGTGGAGGAGGAAGTTTCGGGCGATGATTTCTTCGACGGAATAGGCGGTCAGGCTGTATGTGCCCGGCAGATCGACGAACCGGATATCCAGACCCTTGTGGGACCGGTGTCCTTCCTTTTTCTCGACCGTCACCCCGGGATAGTTGCCCACATGCTGTCGCGCGCCGGTCAGGGCGTTAAAAATGGTCGTCTTGCCGCTGTTGGGATTGCCCGCCAGGGCTACCGTGACCGGGCGATGGATACCGAATTTTGGCTCATCTGTGCTCAAAAGTTAGGTCATCCTAAGTCGAAGTTCAAAAAAATATACCTTTATGGTTCCACGCGGACAAGAATCTTATGAGCCATGCCGCGCCCCAGCACGACTTTGGTGTTCTTGACATTGACGATCAGTTGCCCGTGCCCCTGATTGCTCAGGACAGTCACCTGGGTATTGGGCAGCATTCCCAGGGCGGCCAGCCGATGCCGCAGCGCGTGTCCCGACTGGATGTGCAGCAGGCGGACGGGCTTGCCCACCGGGGCATCGTTCAAATAGATATTCCCATTCCCTAACGACATTTGGCCTGTCGGTTGTATCATTCGCAGAACGCCTCAAACTGGCCGGCGATATCCCGGCCGTCCTGTTTGGATTTCTCGATAAAGTTCGTAAACGCCAGCAATCGCTCGCACACCGCCGGTCCCAGGGCATGTTCGGCCTTGCAGGCCGCCCGCTGGGCTGTCTCGATATCCACGCCCAGTACCTGTACGAAAAACGACTCGATAATCCGGTGCTTTTCGGCAATCCGACCGGCCTCACGGCGTCCCGCCTCGGTCAGCGTAACCAGGCCGTAGGGCTCATAATTGACCAGCCCTTTGCCGGCCAGCGAGCGCATCGCCCCGGTCACCGAAGGTTGGGCCACGCCCAATGCCTCGGCAATGTCCTTGCCCCGGGCGACCTTGTCCTTGTTTTCCAGGTGAAAAATCGCCTCGAGGTAGTCTTCCAGCGACGCCGTCAAAGGGATAGATCGGGCCACAGACAACACCTCTTAACTTAAGTAAAACAATTATAGTTAGGAGTACCTAAGTTGTCAAGCATAAAAAATATTTTCTCATCCTTGCGGCCCTTTTGCTCAACCAATAGGCCGATCGAGTAAGGCAACAGAATCGGCAGATCCCTAGAGGTTCCAGGCTTTGGCAAACATCTCGAAGCTGCGGTCATAGGTCTTTTCCGCTTCGGGCGGGAAACAGCAGCCCGGAAGCTGGCGGCTTTTAAGGTGGTACTGCAGGCAATCGCAGCAAACGCCGCGATTACCGCAGGAGGTGTATGTGCAACGGCAAAACTTCAGATTCCTGTCTTTCTTACATTCCACGACTTTGACTCCACTGTGTATAGTAGGATAGTATCTATCATCCAAAGTAGTTCAAGTTCTAAAAAAGTGGTAGTTTCGTTATATGATAGAACTGGGTTTATCGCGTTTTGGACACCAGCATGCTTCTATAAATGGGCGATACCGCTGTGGATATCGCCCCATATTGTATGCCGCCATTCAGACGCTCGGGTCGCTCCCCAGCGTTGCCCTATCCTCCTGAGGGCAATATCATTATATTACTCTATGCTGTTGCCTATAAAGCATAAAATCCAAATGCATTGTCTTTTCCAAAGAGCAGCAGACACCATTCTTTCTACAACTTTATTCGACAAGAACATTTCTGTCTTATGAGAAGTGCAACTCGATGATCTCTTTATCGTGGAGGACATGGTCGCGGGGGATATTCTGGCCGTCGTGGGCGACGGGGCTGTCCCAGACGCGGGCGCTCTTGAGCTTCTGGGCCAGTTCGCGGTGCACATGAAAGGCCAGATCGGTCACCGTGGAGCCGCGAGGCAGGGTGAAGGGATCATTTTTATCCACCGGTTCGCCCGGCTTCTTGGCATAGACGCGAACGATATCCAGCATCTCAAAGATACGTTTCTTCAAAAAATCCAGCCCCTGACCGGTCGTGGCGGAAACCTCGATAAATTCGAAATTCCGATCGCACAGCTCCTTTAATGTTTCGGTGGTCCCCGCAGGGGCGATGTCGGCCTTCGTGCAGACGACAAACGTCGGATGCGACAGGATGTGAGCCTCCTCCTTCGGCTCGGCCGTCTCGTCAAGGATCAGATGGTGCTGGTCGAGGTAATCGGTGCAGACCTGCATCTGTTCGAGCACCTCGCCGGTCAGATCGATCACGATGGCGATCAGATCGCAGGTGCGGTAGGTATTGACTTGTCCCGGCGCGGCATACTCGGCGGTGATCGGCGGCATGTCCACCATCTCGATTTTTACATCCTCATGGTGGATCATGCCCGGAACGGGTTTATCGGTGGCAAAGGGATACTCGGCCACATGGACCCGGGCGTTGGACAGGGCCGCCAGAAGAGAGCTTTTGCCGCCGTTGGGCGTTCCGATCAGGACGATCTGGCCGGCCCCGGTTTTGGGTATGTGAAAGACGTCCACGTGCTTGCTGCCGGCCTTTTTCTGACCGCCTTCCAGCGAGGTCTTGATCTTGCTCATCCGCCGCTTAATGTCGGCCTGCATGTGTTCGGTGCCTTTGTGCCGGGGAATGGTGCGCATCATCTCCTCCAGCGCCAGCAGGCGTTCTTCGTCCGTGCCGGCGCTGCGGAACCATTCCTCGGCCTTTTTGTACTCCGGCGTCAGATTCGCAGGCATTTGTCCAATCCTCGCAGCATAAAAAAACAACGCTGCCGATGTTATACCGGCAGCGCTGCCATTCGTCAACCAGGGTTCGACTAACGCACCTGGAGTCGATACAGGGCGATGCTCAACGGCGGGCTTGTCAGGCTCTTGATCTCGGAAAGCGTTTTTTCCTCGATTTCGACTACCGGCTTCTTCCCCGGATCATTATAAGCCATCGGATCGGGATGTTCGATCAACCAAAGCCTGCCTTGACCGCTCAAATTGGCGCCGGCCAGATCCAGGGATAATTCGTATTTGTTGTCGGTCGGATTGACGATGCCCACCGTGATCGCCTTCTGATCCTCGGTCCAGGCCGCAACCACATCCACCGGCGCGATTTCGTGGATCACGGGAACGGGCGAAACGCCGAATTCCCTGCGATACAGAAGCAGCGGCAGGGCGGTCGTCTCCAGGGCCGCTTCGGTCTTGGTGGTCTTAATGCACCCAATCACGTTGACGGTCTGGGCATAATTGGCCATGAAGTAGATGTCGCTGTTGCGGATGTATTCATGCAAACCCGCGGCAATGCCGAGTCCATCCTTGTGGAAATACCGCGTGCCCAGCTCGCCGAAGACATGAGGGCCATACCAGTAGTTCCATTCGTCCAGGGCGATACGGATGTTGCGGCCCTGGATGGCGGGGATTTCTCGACGATACCGGCGGTGTGCTTCGGCAATTCGCCGGACATTGTCGGGAATCTGGGCCACGTGCTGGGGTACATCCGAACGGCTCTGGCAGTAAAAATGTTCGCTGATGTGCGTCATATGATCGGCACAGTTCTTGAGCGTTTCCTCGCTCCACTGACCGACGGCGCCGACGGCCACCAGCACAGCGCTGGGGTCGGCCTTCCACATCGCCTCGGCGACGGCGTTGTGCTTCTTAACATAATCCGAAAGCGGCATGTGCCCAAGCTGCCAGCCGCCGTACATCTCGTTTCCGACCGCCCAGAACTTGACGCCGAACGGTTCTGGGTGGCCGTTGGCGGCCCGCCACTTGCCCATCTGCGTATCGACTGAGCCGTTACAATATTCCACTTCCAGCCCGGCGTCTTCGGCCTTGCCCTGGCCTGTATTAACGGCGATATACGGCTCGGTATCGAGCAATCGGCACAAGTCCATGAACTCGTGAATCCCGACGTCGTTGTATTCCAGACCCGTCCATGCGGGATTGCTGCGGATCGCCCTTTTGTCCGGATCGCCCAGGCCGTCCCGCCAGTCGTATCCACTG
>JAFGGE010000002.1 GCA_016930745.1 Sedimentisphaerales bacterium | reverse complement strand
GCGGGGGCATCGTTGACATGGACATGGACGATATCCTTGTTGGAAAGAGTCTGTAACTCCTCGACGGTTCCGTGGGAGGTGTACCAGTGCCAGCTATCGAGAAGCAACCCCACATTGCCGGTGTCGATGGCATGGGCCAGCTCCATCATGTCACGCTGGGCGCAGGCGAAGGGAAAGCGGAACCGGGCCCGCGAGGTTCGGGGACCGACAAATTCCAAACCGAGGCGGATATCGTTGTCGCGCAGAACCCTGGCGGCTTCGCGGAGTCGCGTTTTGTGCTGTTCGAAATTCTGCAGATACGTCAGCTCATTGTGGCCGGGCAGGATCCATGTGGCTATCCGCCGGACGCCCAATTGACGCAGGATATCGGCTTGTTTGGGGAATTTCAGCATGCTGTCTTGAAATTCATCGTCTCCGGCCCGAAAGGAAACGGGCAGGCCAGCAGCACCGTAACGAACGCCTTTTTCCTTCATGGCGGTAACCCAGTCGCGGATCTGGGCGGAGGACTTGTTTTCAAATTCGCCCAGATTGGGTGTGATGCCTTCAAAACCGTATCGCAGGGCGTACTCCAGGGCCTGCGACTGGTCGGCCCGGACGCCGATATGGCCATGGCCGAGGTTTTTGAAGAATTTGACCCTGGACTGGGACCGGGCCGCCGGTGCGGCGGCTTGGACCATGGGCAGGATGGTCCCTGCCGCCAAGGCCGAGCGACAGAAGGAACGTCTTGATATTGTTTCGATAGATTTTCTTTTGGGTGTCATGGGTGTTTCTTTCTTTTTGGTTTTCTTTGGTAAAAGCCCTATCGGTTTACGCGATCAACGCGGTTTTATCATATCCGGATTCTTCTACCGTGGTCAATGTATTCTTTGTAGACCTGGAGCGCCTGATTCTGTTTTTTTCCTATTGACATTATGGGAATAATTCGGTTATAATAAATTTTTTATTATTCGGAAAGGGTGCCTTATGAAATGGTTATGGACGGGGGCGGTGTTACTCTGCGCGGGATTTTTATCTTCGGTAGGTCTTCTCCGGGCAGCGCCGGATCTGGTCATCACGGATGTGTGGCCGGACAATGGGATAATTCGATATCAGATTCAAAACATCGGGGATATCTATTCTCCATCGGGGCATGACACAGTGCTGACGATCGATGGTTTGTACGCCATGACGGACTGGAACTTGCCGACACTGAAGCCCGGGGAGCGGGCCGACCGATACTTCGACAAATTCACATGGCAATGCGATCAGAGTGTGGACGATATTGTTGTTACCGCGGATGCCGACCATGACGTCAAGGAAGATGACGAAAACAACAATGTACGCGTGGAACGATGGAACTGCGATCAGGAGCCGCCGGTGATTCTGGAGGGACCGACGGTTTCGGATATTCAAACCGACTCGGTCAAGATCACCTGGCAGACCGATGAGCTTGCCCGCGGCGTGGTGCGGTACGGACGGTTGGCGGGTGTCTATGAAAATACGGTTACCGAAACCAAGGCGGAAAAGGACCATGAAATTCATCTGTCCGGATTGTCGGCCGGAACAACCTATCATTTTATCACCATCTCCGTCGATACGGGAAGCAATCAAACAACAACGAACTCGATGTGGTTTACGACGGACGTCAAATCGGACGGTCAGCCCCCCAGCCTTAAAAAAGCCAAACAAGCCAGCACGGAAGCGCCATTCCGTTTTTCGGCGGAGGCCTACGACTCGTCCGGGGTGGATTACATGCGTTTTTATATGGACGGCCGGCTGATTGAGACGGATTATGCGGCCCCATTCGAATGCCGTCTTTATCCCCATGAGCTGGGGCTTAGCCCGGCAGAATTTTTCGCTACGCATGAGATTATGGCCGAGGCGCATGATTCAGGCGGGCTTTCGATATCCATGGGCAATCAGGTTGCCTTTATGGATCGCTGTTTTCCGGCCGAGTTTGAGTGCGAATTTCCGTATGACGGGTACCGGATTCTGATTCCCGGAGCCACGGTGCCGGCCGAGGAGAGTCCGTTGTGGGTGCGTGTCTTCGGCAGCGCGACGCCCTGGCGAGAGGTGGTTCGTTTCGGGGAAGTGTTCGAAATGGGCGATCCGCTGGACAAAATTGAATTGTACATAAACGATGTTCTCATGCATACGGAATACAATACGAACGAGATGATTCACCCGACGCCGATAACCGGCTGGCCGCGCGGCGAGTATCGCGTGAAGGCGACCGCCTACACGAGCGATTGCATTCCTGTTTCCATTATTCGCAGGGTCATCATTGCCAACCCAACGCCTGAACTGCGGCTGTCTTCGCGGACGGTTACCCGGAACGGGACTCGTTTTACGATTGAACTGGAATTCTACAATGCGGGTTCGGCCGACGCGGAAGTACGGCGGGTTATCGACAATCTGACCGGTTTTCAAGTGGTTCCTTCCGCCGATGGAAGCTACGGCAGGACCTATAACATCACATCGCGAAAAACGACAGTGCAATGGGACTGGCCGGACGGCGAAATTATTCCTCCAGGACGGGAGCTGATGATTTCCTATGAAGCGATTCCCGTTCTCTATCAGGGATTCGATTCGTATTGTGCAGGGGAAGATGCCGTCCGGTTTGACTGGGGAGATACGTCCGGACATGGGAATGAAACCCGCACAGTAATGCCATATTCGGGTCGGACGTTCCGGGATGAAGTGTACGAAGCCTTTCGTGAATCGGATTATTTAATGATTACCAGTTGCGCCAATCTTCGCAAACATGATAATGCAGGACGGGTGCGGGCATTGCTGCGCAAGATGACGG
The DNA here is from genome assembly GCA_016930745.1 of Sedimentisphaerales bacterium. Lineage (GTDB taxonomy): Bacteria > Planctomycetota > Phycisphaerae > Sedimentisphaerales > Anaerohalosphaeraceae > JAFGGE01. The sequence continues at coordinate 66,661 of JAFGGE010000002.1, read as the reverse complement.
AACTGGCCAAAGCACGGAACGCCGTATTCGGTTTCTTTGAGTCCAATGTTCTCATGAGCACACCCTTCGACAAAGACGACATGATTGCGACAGGAAGCCTTTTCGGCTCTCCGGACAGTGGTGAAATCTATATTGCCGATGAAGAGAACGATTGTATTCATTGCTATGACGCCACGGAAGAGATCAAGCTGAACGACGGAGACGATTGCCTGATCGAGCATGAAGGACTTGCCGTCAATGACCGTCTGGCCGTTGCTAATTTTATTGGAAGCGGAGGCGGTGTTTCCCATCCCCCGCATGAGATCCTTGTCATAAGCGGAAGTCCCACAGCGCCGGGAGAAGAATCGATCCTGTATAAATATAAACCGGATTATAACCGGTTTGATCATTGGCATATTGACACGGATTTTGAAGCGGGCGATCCGATTGCAGCGGGGAATGTCTATTATAACGCCACATTCACGGAAGATGAGCTGATGATCGCCAAGTCGGACGGAAGGATTCAAATCTATTCGGATTCGTTAAGCGAGATGGAGGAGTTCTCCAGTGTGTATGTCCCCGGTGATCTTCTGGCAGCAGGCAATGTGATCGACGATTTTTATGCGGAAATTATTGTTGGAGACGTTTCAAGCAATCGATTGTACTTCTATGACCACGAAGGAAATGTACTTCGATTTTACACGCTTCCCCACGGTCGGGATCTGGCCACAAATGATCAGATCGTTGTCGGGGATGTGTCCTACGATGACCGGTGCGAGATCCTGGTCGTGGACGATTCGGAGGACCGTGTCTATCGGTATCGCTATCATGAAGAAATGGGCGCTTTCATGACGGGGGGGGATTTTGCCATGGCCTATCACCCGGACGATGCCGTTTTGCTGGGCAATCCGATGGGGCTGGAAAAAAGTCAGTTTATTTATGCCTGCGGGGAACGGCGCAGCGGACGGATACAGGGGGATCTGGAGATCGGGCCGTTTTCCGAATCGTCGGTCTCTCCTGGGGACCGTCATACGCTGGACAGCCTGCTGGAATGCGACGGGGCATGGGCCACGAAACTCTGTCCCGGCTGGTGCGACGGGGGATATCTTCTATTCGTTGGGGAAACGCGGATTATCCCTGCTTTTTCCGCCAAATACGGAGATGTCGGCAAAGGGGATAAAATCATCGAATATACGGACAATTTTTACGCCAATACGGCCGGGCATGAGAAGCAGCCGGAATTGTGTGTGGGGCGGATTATCGGCAACAAGGTAGACGATATGATCGTACCCATTGAAACGACGTTGGGCATCTTGAACGGGACACGCGACTTCAACCAGTCGCATGCTCTGATCGTCAGCGGAGAACCTCGTGGCCCCAGTGGGGACGCCACAACGATTAATTTCAACAACGAACGGAATCGCATAGAAAGACGGATTGACGATAACTGGAGTCATACGACGGAACTGGATGAGCCGGGTGAATCGACATGGGTGTCCAACATGGTGGGCAAGGATGTGATTCACCTGGCGGCCCATGGCTGGGAGAACGGTATCGACAGGCTGCATGACACCACCGTGCGAGATTCCTGGGATCCCGGGGCGGGAGCACCGCTGGTATATGCCAATTCGTGCCTGACCGGGCGATATCCGCCGACCAAATGTCTGGGAGAACGATTCCTTTTTAAAGGAGCCAGCGCCTATATCGGGGCAACCGAAGTAAGCTACAGCCCGTATAATCGATATCTGGCTGAGGGCTTCTGGGAGCGATTTGATGTGGGTTATACGGCGGGAAGGGCCTTGAAAGAAGCCAAACGAAATCGCATGGGAGACGACAGTTACGGCAAGTACAATTCAGCCATTTATCACCTGTATGGAGATCCCAAACTGGAGCCGGTGCTGGCGGCTCCCAGTGAAATGCAAACTGCCGTGCCACCCCCTGCCGAGGACTTACAGGGCCCATTGAGTTCGATTCATGTCACCATACCGATGTATGACGTGCTGCACTCCGAGGGTGATTCTCTCGAGGATGTATCTATCCCGGGCGGGACCATGCTGATGATTCCCGACAAGCCGCTTGTGCCCGCATACGATGTGTCTATTCGCTTTCCCGCGGGGTATCGTGTACAGAATGTGGAACTGCTCAAAAAAGAGGGTTTGCATGAGGACACATTGAGCCTGCCGGTTGTGACACCGGCGGAAACCGGTCCGTCAGCTCCTCCTCCCGCTTCTGCCGCTGTAGAGGGTTGGTGGCCCGAAGAGGAGTTCGAATGGTCAACGATTCAGGAGCCCGGGAAGGAAACGACCCTGGTCATTCATGTATATCCGTTCCGTACCAATCCCAATACAACGCATGTTCAATTTTATCAGAGTTTCGACTTCGCCATCGACTACATCCAAACCGATGTGACGATTCGTAAACTCCAGACGACACAGACCATGTATCGACTGGGCGAATCGGTGCGATGGGATCTCCTGCTTCAAAACAGCGGCAAAAAAGCTGTCGATCTTCTTGTCGAAACGGCCATTCACACCCCGGACGATGGAGTTCTGACCGGACTTCCGATTCGTCGGCTGCACAATGTTGAGGGTCTGGCGACTCTCGAACAGAGTTGGGACAGCACGGGCTGCGATCCAAACAGCCTGACTCTTGAAGTTGTTGTGCGGAGCCTGTCGGGCGCTGTACTGGATCAGGACGCCGCCGTTTTTTCCCTTGGCCAGACGGATATCGACATGGGCGGGTTAAATGTAACACCGCGCTGTTTTTCCGTACAGGAAAGCGTCACCATCAAGTGCAAATTTCAGAACATGGGAGATCAACCGGTTTCGGGAACGCTCGCAGTCGAAATACTGGACATGGAAGAAACTGTCCTGGAAAGTTTCGAAGAGGAGTTTGAAGATCTGGATCCGGACCAGACACTCATTCCTTCGTTCGGATGGAAGGCCACGCAGCCGCGCGGCGCATGTCAAATTAAGGCGTATGTTTTGTATGACGGCAAAATGTCCGAAGTCGCTTCCTGGCCAAGCCCCTCGCTTCAGGCTGATGGAGATTTAAATGACGACGGTCGGATCGGTCTGGAGGATTTTGCCATTGTCGCCAGATGCTGGCTGACGGATGACGCGGCGGCGGATATTGCGCCGGACGGCGGGGATTGCCTCGTCGACTGGCAGGATCTTTCGGTTTTACTCCGTAACTGGACAGCGGTCCTGGAGTAGAATACACTCGAATAGATCAGAATCACGAATGGTCTGGAGAATTGCATGATGAATCGATGGACGCGTCGAAGCTTTTTGCAGAGCACAGCGTTTGGAATGTCGGCTATTCTGCTTCCCTTTTCGAAGGTGCGCGGGGCCAATGGTAATATCCGCCTTGCCGTCATCGGTCTCCATAATCAGGGCAGCAACCATGTCAACTGGTTCGGCAAGATCGACGGGGTAAAGATCGCCGCACTGTGCGATCCGGACAGCGCCGTCCTGGATCGCGAGGCCAAGAAATTCGCCGAGCGAAACGAAGCCGTGACAACCCATACCGATCTGCGTCGGATTCTGGACGACAAGAACATCGACGCAGTCATCGTTGCCGCGCCAAACCACTGGCACGCACTGGCGACGACCTGGGCCTGCCAGGCGGGCAAGGATGTATACGTTGAAAAACCGGTTTGCCACACCATCGCCGAAGGCAGGCGGATGGTCCAGGCCGCCCGGAAGTACAACCGAATCGTACAGTCGGGGATGCAGCGGCGCAGCGATCTTGGCCTGCAGGAGGCGATCCAATACTTGCAATCGGGCCAATTGGGCAAGATCACACTGGCCCGGGGCCTGTGTTATGTCCGGCGGGACAGCATAGGAAAGGTGGACGGACCTCAACCCATTCCGGCTTCGGTGGATTATAATCTCTGGTCGGGGCCGGCGCCGCTGGCGCCGCTGATGCGTAAACGGCTGCATTATGACTGGCACTGGGTATGGCCAACGGGCAACGGCGACCTGGGCAATAACGGGATCCACTTCATGGATGTATGTCGCTGGGCAGTCGGACGACAGCGTCTGGCCGACCGTGTGTATTGTGTCGGGGGACGGTTTGGGTATGTTGACGATGGAGAAACCCCCAATACGCAGGTGGTGATGCTGGAATATGATGACGCCCCGCCGATTGTGTATGAAGTGAGGGGATTGCCCCGCGCCAAAGGCGATTCGGCGATGGATCATTATCGCGACATACGCATCGATGTGGTGATCCACTGCGAAGGAGGATATCTGGCCGGCGGCTGGATCTACGACAAGGAGGGCAAAAAAGTCAAGGCGTTTCCGCGCGACGGCGGCGGCGGACATCATGCGAATTTCATCCAGGCCGTCCGAAGCCGCAAGAGCAGCGATCTGAACGCCGATGTTCTGGAGGGACACTTGTCCAGCAGTCTCTGTCATATGGGCAACATTTCCTACCGGCTCGGCAAGCAGGCGTCATTCGACGAAGTTCGGGCTTCCTATTCCGGCCATTCGATCCTCCAAGATTGCATCGAACGCATGGAGTCGCATCTGGCGGCCAATCAAGTGGATCTTCAAATCACGCCGCAAGTTCTGGGGCCTCTGTTGGCCTGCAACCCCCAATCGGAACGATTCACAGGCCCGCTGAGCGCAGAGGCCAACACGCTGCTTTTGAGGGAGTATCGAAGGCCCTTTGTGGTTCCCGAGCAGGTTTAATCCCTGCGCAACTCGGGAATGTCCGGCTCGATATGAACCATAATGTTCAACGGCCGGGACATTTGGGCGTGCAGGGATCGTTCCAGGCCGTCGGCGATTGTATGCGCTTCGGTAATGCTCAGAGCCGGATCGACCAGAATATGCAGATCGAGAAAGATTTCCCGCCCGACGGTTCGGGTCCGTAGTTTGTGCCAGTTTCGAATGCGGTGTTCCGAGGCGATGATCCGGCAGATTTGTTCCATGGTTTTCGAATCGGCGGATCGTTCGGTCAGCTCCTGATAACACCCGCCGATTACCTTGACTCCGACCAGAATAATCATCAGGCCTACGGCAATGGCGGCGATCTGATCCCCATGCACATATCCGAACAGCATCGCGATAAAACCGACGAAAACGGCCACCGAACTGAGGGCATCGCTGCGATGATGCCAGGCATTGGCATAGAGCGCCGTACTTTGCGTGGCCATCGCCACCGAACGGGTCTTCCAATACATTACTTCCTTGGCGGCGATGGAAATCGCCGCCGTCAGCATAACCCAGGGACCCACTTGAAAGACAGGTTTCATGCCGCTGTGGGCTCGGACTATCGCCAGGCCGGCCTGTTGTATCATACCTCCTCCGACCACGATTAATGCCAAACCCACGAAGGCCGTCGCAAAGGTTTCAAACCTTCCATGACCATACGGATGCTCCATGTCGGGCTCCTTGGCCCCGAAATGAGTTCCCAGCAGTACGGCGACATCCGTGGCCATATCCGAAACCGAGTGGATTCCGTCGGCGGCCAGGGCCAGAGACCCGGTCAATAAACCTGTCGTCAGTTTCAAAGCGGCCAGGGCGATATTAACCCATAATCCCCAAACAGTGATTTTTTTAATCTTCCGATTGGCCTGCTGGAGAATGCTTTCATTCATCTCGTTCTTCTTATCCGATTTCGTTTCGGATCTGATCCACAGCGTCTCGGTATCGTTGCGTTATCTCCGGACGCCGTGTTTCAATGATTGAGCGCATGACCGGCTCGGTATTGCTGGTTCGAAGGTGAATCCAGCCATCCGGCAGGTCGAAACGACAGCCGTCCGACTCATCGATTTTTGCCTTGGAAAAGACCATTTTCGCCTTATCGATGATCCGGCGTGCCTGCTGCGGGTCGGCGGAAAATTTACTTTTATGCATATCATAACCGCCGATTTCGTCGGCCAGAACGCCGACAGGTTTTCCCGTTCTGGCCATGAGCTGTAAGACCATCGCCATGGCCACGAGGCTGTCCCTCACCGGTCCGATCCGCAGATCGATCACGCCGCCGTTGCCTTCGCCGCCGATGACACAGTGATTTTCGATCATCGCCTGGGCCACGTTGGCCTCGCCAACCGGCGTGCGAATCACTTTGCCACCGCTTTGCGAGGCGATGTCGTCGATCATCCGAGAGGTGGAAAGGTTGGCGGCGGCTGTGCCTTTCCGCTCCATATAGACCAGCCTGGCGGCCAGGCCTAGGGTGTACTCTTCGCCGATGTAGCGTCCGGTCTCATCGACGATGGCCAGTCGATCGGCATCGGGATCCTGGGCAAAACCGATATGCGCCCGGGCTTGTGTGACCTGCGTGCACAAATCCCTGAGGTTTTCGGCCGTCGGCTCGGGGGTATGGGCAAAGAGGCCGCTCGGTTCGGTATTGACCTGGACGATCTGACAGCCCAGACTTTGCAGCAGACGGACGCCGGGACGTCCGCCGGCCCCATTGACGCTGTCCAGAACCACCTTGAAATTGCAGGCGGAGATCGATTCCACATCGACAATCGACAGAACCTTATCGATATGGATCGTGTCCGGGTCTTCGGCCGGCGTGCACGTTCCGCAGTCGATGGAAGAGACCGGTCCGGATTTGCCTTCCAGATACATCGAACGAATCTGTTCGGCCAGGGGTTTGGGCGGTGCAATTCCGTTATCCAGCAGCAGTTTGATCCCATTGTATTCGATCGGATTATGGCTGGCGGTGACCACTACGCCGCCGGCACAATCCAGATGACGAACCAGAATTCCGACGGTGGGCGTTGTGACGATGCCCAGATCAACCACATCCAGACCGACGCTCATGATTCCCGATGCCAGCGCCGAAGCCAGCATCGGTCCGGACGGACGAGAATCCCGACCGATACAAACCGGGCCGTTTTTGCCGCCGGCTTTCAAGAAGGTCCCGAAGGCGGCCCCATACCGCGCGGCGATTTCCGGATGCAGGTTTTCTCCGATGATTCCCCGCATCCCGCTGATGCTGATAATGAGTTCCGGCATGACGTTTTCCTACACTTTTCGAGAGCGTTCCAGCGTTTCTTTTAATTTTTCCACGACCCTCTCGACCTGGTTGTCCTTGAGGGCCAAAATATCGCGAAGGGCTTCCCCAATGGGGGGAAGATAGGTTTCGATATAGGATCGTTTTTTCATCTCTTCGTGCACGCGCCGCTGCCGTCGGAGGTGCAGTCCGAGCTTTCGTCCGCACTCCTGAACGGCCAGCTTGATTTCCTTGATGATCTCGGGGTAATGGGCGATGGCCTCCTTGCTTTCGGAGGTGAAAGGGACCCACACCGAGGCGACATGCACCATCAGGACCAGGGGACCGGCCGGCAGAGCCCCCCTGCTTTGGGACAATCCATAGTTGCGCCAGTTGGTCTCCAGCACGGCTTTATAAATCGCCCCGGCCGACTGCTGATACAGCAGGGGCACCCGGTTGGCGATACGGACCAGCCGCATCATGGGCTCTTTGTCGGAATCGCCGTTGGATTTATCGCTGTCGTCCCTGCATCCATAGGCCAGGGCCGCCTCGATCAAAAATGGATTGCCGCGGTAAACCGATGGCTTGCGGGTACAGGCGGTATAAAACCGGGCTTCGACTACGCGCTGGAGGCCTTCCACAAGTTTTTCTTCGCCGATCGGACCGATGCAGTCGCTGGAAGGAGCCATGATCTTGGTGGTATTGATCGCTTCATGCAGCTTTTCCACTTCCTTGACAACCACTTTGTTCGGTTTGAGGCGGGAGGAGAGTTTGGCCTTTTTAACAATATCCGTCGCCAGACGAGGGCTGATCCGCGAAAAGTCATGCCGGAGAAACTCCGAGAGCGTTTTGGAGGAGCTCTGTCGGGCCATTTTAAAGAGGACGCCCAATTCGACTCCGTACGGATGCGGTTTGATCTCGATCGGGATGAAAGGCATTTCATGGCTTTGGCGTTCATATGTCATGCTCGTCCCGTCCGGCGCATGGTAGACGATGTTGGCATGGGGATTGGCCATCGCCGTTTGCGCGACGTATTCATCGACCGATTGTTTGCCCTTCTGATATCGCCCTTCCAGAGAAATCGTAACGCTGGTTCCGGTAGGCAGGTCGAACTGGCATTCCTCGTCCAGGACCACTTCGGGACGGTTTCGTGTCGTATCGATTTGCACGTGATAATGCACGGCCGGTCTGGAAGGATTGGTGCGGGTCATGATCTGTACGGGCGCCCCGGTGGTCAGCAATCCATACATGCCCGCAGCGCTGATCCCGATGCCCTGCTGGCCGCGGCTCATCTTGAGCGTATGGAACTTGCTGCCGTACAACAAACGAGCAAATATGTTGGGGACCTGGGCCTTGACGATTCCCGGCCCATTGTCCGTGACGTTAACCTTGAATTTGTTGTCGGAATTTTCTATTGGCCGGATGGATATTCGGATATCCGGCAGAATATGAGCTTCTTCACAGGCATCCAGCGAGTTATCGACGGCCTCTTTAACCGCTGTCAACAGGGCTTTTCTCGGATTGTCGAATCCCAGCAGGTGGCGATTCTTGGCAAAAAATTCGCTGACGCTGATGTCCCGCTGTCTGGCGGCCATGGATTCGGCCGTGGCCGCTTGCTGTTTCTTGCCGCGTTTGGAAACGCCGGCAGCCCGGACACCGGGTGTCCGGGCTGCTTTTTCCTCTTTTTTTCTCTTCGACGACGGATTTATCATTGCCATCTGCGTTTTTGCTTCAGGAGATTCTATCGTCTCCTTCTCTTCAAGGGTGGCGACTTTCCCTTTTTCGGCTTGGTCAAAACCAAAACATAACTGATTGGTTTGTCTGGCCTTCCGTGCCATCCATGGTACTCCTTTTGAGCCAATGTTATCCGGCAATGATTTCCGCTACAAGCGAAGGAATTTCTCCATCTCCAATCAACTCAGTTTACAGACATATAATTCGTTGACCAAATCGAGATCGGATAGCGCCTGTATGGTCGCCTCGTCGGGCGTTTTGTCGAGACTGACGGCCAGGACCGCCTTTTTTTCCTTAAGCTTCTGCCCGACGCCCATCGTACTGATATTGATCCCGTGTTTGCCGCATACCGTTCCGACGGCCCCGATTACGCCCGGTTTGTCGTCGTTAAAGATTACCAGAAGCGTCCCTTCCGGCGTGACTTCCACGGTAAAGCCGTCGATTTCGATGATCCGCAGCAAACCGCGGCCAAAGACCGTTCCCCGGATCGAACGCTTCCGTCGTTCTGTTTCGACACAGGCGGTAAAACTGCTGAGAACATCCTTCACATCGGCATTCTTGATTTCATCAATGCTGATTCCCCGCTCCTTAGCCATCAATCCGGCGTTAACCATATTAATGGGCATATCAAAATGCGGTTGGAGCAAGCCGATGGAAAAAGAGGTGGTAACGACCGCCGTCTCTTTTTCGGCGATTTCCCCGCGGTATTCCACCCGCACGCTTTTAACCGGTTCCGGCGTCAGCGTGCTGATAATGGTTCCGATCCGCCGCGCCAGTTCGGCATAGTGGGTCACGATCGGAGGGGCGCCGGCGCCGATGGCCGGGGCGTTCAAGGCGTTCTTGATCGGACCGCCCTTAATGGCGTCGCAGAGGATTTGAGCGGCTTCGACGGCCACTTCGGTCTGGGCCTCCTCGGTGCTGGCGCCCAGATGCGGCGTCACCAGACAATTGCCGATTTCCTGGAATCCCAGATTATCGGGAGGTTCCTTGGTAAAGACGTCCAGCGCCGCTCCGGCAATGGTGCCTTTTTTGACGGCGTCGTACAAATCGTTTTCGTTGACGATCCCCCCTCGTGCGACGTTGATGATCCGACAGGTGGGTTTCATGATTTTCAATTGTTCGGCGCCGATCATATTGAGAGTCTGCTCGTTCCTGGGAACATGGAGGGTAATAAAGTCGGATTCCTTATAGATCCGCTGCAAATCTTCGGTGATCGTTATCCCCAGCTCCTGGGCCTCTTTGGGAGCGGCGAAGGGATCGTACCCAAGCACCTTCATGTTGAAACCCAGGGCCATTTTAACGACGGCCATGCCGATGCGTCCCAGTCCGATGACGCCCAGCACTTTGTTGTTGAGCTGGTTGCCCATATATTTTTTACGATCCCATGCCCCTTGTTTGAGGCTGCTGCAGGCCGGGACCACATTGCGGCTTAAAGCCAGCATCAGGGCCATCGTGTGCTCGGCGGCGCTGAGCGTATTACCGCCGGGCGTATTCATCACCAGCACGCCCCTTTTCGTGGCGGCCGGCACATCGATATTGTCCACGCCTACGCCGGCGCGGGCCACGCCTTTGAGCTTGCCGGGTTTTTCCAGCACCCTGGCGGTGACCTTGGTATCGCTGCGAATAATCAGGCCGTCGTATTCTCCGATGATGGAGGCCAGTTCCTCTTCACTGACGCCTTTTTTAATAACGGCCTCAAATCCATCCATGCTGTTGATCAGATCGATGCCCTCCTGGGCCAGTTTGTCGGTAATCAAAATTCTATACATGTATCATTCTCCAGATTATTATGAAGTTACCATACTTCTGTCGGAACATCGCTTTGTTCCTCGGCAATCTTGTACGTGTCCCGGGGACAGTCGTACAGGTTTCGAACAATGCAATGCGATGTCGCCTTTGCCAGTCGTTCCAGGGCGTTTTCCCGACCTTTAATTTCCGCTTCCACTTTCACCCGTGTCAGATGGGTTTCCGAATTCATCGGCCATAGGGTCCGGCCGGATTCGGTATCGATCAGCATGGCCCGACTTGTCACAGACGCCGACAGGAAACCGGGATGGCTCATTGGATCCTCTCGGTAGTCTTCCAGCCGGACGAACAATACGAGTCCCGCTTTGACAAGCCTGCCAATCTGCTCGGGGGATTCTTCTTGGAGTTCATCGATTTTCGCCCTTTCGGGCGAGTCGGCCGCCGCCACCAGATACCGTTTATTAAGACCGGCCCGCTGGACCAGATGCCCATTGATCAGATGGACCAGTTCCTGTCGTACGGAAGGAGGAACCCTGGAAGCGTAGGCCAGATCGACGACCACGACAATGTTGCGTTCCTGGACATCCTTAAGTCGGAATTGGGCGGGCACTTTTTGCTCATGGCGCGTCGGGGCGGTAGCCCAGCCGAATATATTGCAGCCGCAGCAGAAAAATCCTGCGCCCGTCAACATGCCATATAGAATTGTCCGACACCGTATCATAACCTTATGGATATCCCTGCACCCAAGCCCTTGCCAATGTTACCGCCCATCCGGCCAGAATGACGATTACGGCTATGGCAATCCCATACTGGATGAGCCATGTCCGGAGCGGCGGATGAAGAAAACGGAAGTTTACTCCCCATATCGCGATAAGTAAAGCAAAAAACGCCGTAATGAGCAGCACCGTGCAAAAGAAAGCCGCCGCCGGCTGAGCGACGAAGGCGGACAGAATCCGGCCCCGGGCGTACAACATAGCCGACGTTGTCCAATAGCAGCCGGCACAGGGGAGCCCATATTTCTGCTTAAATCCGCAAATGCCGAACCAGTCGGTCATGTCAATCCGGCCGGTGGCCGCCATGTGAAGCACAATAAACATCGACAGGACGACGCCAAAAACCAAGCCGGCCAGGATGCGTCCCCGCAACGAAACCCTGGAACGATCTACCACGGAATTTGCCTGTTGGCTTGTCTGTGCCATTTCGTTACAATAGAGGGGAAACGGGACATTGTCAAGGAATAGGTGCAGGATGAAACTGGAACACAGCGATATCTGGGACATGCTCGAAACGGCAGTCGTTGCGGCCCGGCTGGCCGGACAGCGGGCCATGGAGGAAATCAAATACGTTAAATCCTCCCTGAAAAACGGGGAAGAAATGGTCAGCCATGCCGATGTCATCTGTCAGAGGCTGATTATTTCACGGATTAAGGAAACCTATCCGGATCACGGTTTTCTGGCCGAAGAAGGAGATCAGGGAGCCCTTTTCAAACAGCCTCCCCGAAGCCAGGACGATTTCTGGTGGGTGATCGATCCTATCGACGGGACGAATAATTATTGCCATGGATTGCTCTCGTTTGCCGTAAGCGTGGCGCTGCTTTATCAGGGGCAGCCTCTGATGGGGGTGATTTTCGATCCGGCCAGCGAATCCATGTACACGGCGGCAAAGGACATGGATGCCCAATTGAACAATTCTTCCATTTCGACAAGCAGCGAAAAAGTAACCCCGTTTGTCAGCTTTGGGATCGACAGCCATTTCCCCACGGAGCAGACCGGTGCGATCAACAATGTGATGCAAACGATGCGTTTCCGAAATCTGGGGACCACAGCACTTCATATGGCCTATGTCGCGAAGGGCGCGATGGTAGGTATGGTTTCGTATGACACCAAATTATGGGATATCGCGGCCGGGGCCATGCTCGTCGAGACAGCCGGGGGTATTGTGTGCGACCTGTCCGGAAAGCCCATCTTCCCGGTCGATTGTGCTTCCTATCAGGGCCAGAAATATTCGATTCTGGCTACCAACCAGAAAACCAAAGAGGATTTTTTGAAACTTTTCGGCAAATAAGACATAGGAATCTTTAGATAGGATAACCAGGAGAAGCAGCATGTTTTCAAAACCAATCCGAACAGTATGCGTGATTGTATGGATCGCTTCGGTCTTGCTTGGGACAACGGTAGCCCAGGTCGGCGGTCAGGATATCGGTCGGATGACCATGGAGATGTTCCGCAAACAGCAGACCGGCCAGACGGAACTCAAAGCCCGACACGAACCCATGAAAGGGGCTCCCAAACGGATCTGGCAGGAGGAGCGAGACCGGCAGCTTCAAAAAGAACAACCGACACCTCCCGTAACCGAACCGATTCCCCCCAAACCGGTCGAGCCGGAACAACCGCTCGAACCGGGCATCATAACAACCCCTCCTGTCAAAGCCGATACGGGCCTTCCCGAGGTAGAACCGATCGAAGTTACTCCGACGCCGGTACAGCCCGTTCAAACGGCAACAACCGGTCCGGCGCCGGATGTGCTCAGCCTGGTCCCCGCCGACTGCCTGTTCTGCGTAAAGATCAAGAATTTTGATTACGCCATGGGCCAGTTGGACAGCTATCTGAAGGGAATCATTCCGATCCCGATGGGATTATCCCTGGTGGTTCGAGGATTCGTCGGCGGAGCTTTGGGCGATCCAATGTTAAAAAACATTCAAACCAATGGCGATATTGCGATTTTTTCCGTGATGGCTCAGCCCCCCGGCAGTCAGATGCAGGTCCCGCAATTCGCGGTTCTGGTCCCGGTAACCGATTTCCAGCGTTTCGCCTCGGAAAATCCGGGGGTCAGTCCTCCTGATCCGGCGGGGATTTATCGCATTAACACTCCAAACTCTCCTCTTGGAGAGTTGATTTGTACGCCTGTTGCCGAAGGACAATATGCCCTTTTTTCGGCCGTCAACGCGGGAACCCAACTGGAAAGCGTTAAGGCCCTTATGACCGGAACCGCCATCGCCAGCCGGTTTTCCCCCGATCTTCAAACACAAATGAAAGAGTCGCCTTTCTGGGCGTATGTCAATTCCAAACAGGTAGCACAATTGGTTTCCACGCTGGCCCAGGCTCAACAAGCCCAGGGGCAAGGCTCTGCACAAATGCAAATGGCGTTGCAACAGGTTGATTTCCTTGCTCAATTGCAATGGCTGACTCTTGCCCTGGATCCGTCGGTTCAGATGCTCAATGCGCAAATCCGAATGGAAGTCGTACCCGGATCGGAACTTTCGGCTATGATCAATAAAGATTTTTTCCAATTACAATCTGGCCCCAACGATCCTCCCGAAGCGGCTCAGATGATCGCTCTTTTCAAACAAATGAAAAAAGCCTCTCAAACCACACCGGCAACGCAGGCCCTCCGAACTGCAGAGCAAGCCGATTTTGTCGGGGCGTTTAATGTCCTCGAAATGATCGGCATAATGGCTACGGTCGGGATGCCGCAGGGCCAAAATCAAGATCCACAAATGCAGCAGGCTTTGATGATGATCGGTATGCTCAGTCAGATGGGCCAGCAGCTTAAGACCAAGATGGCTATGGCAGTTACAATACAAGACGATATGGTAACCTATGAATTAGCGATTCCCAAGGAGCATCTTGTCGAATTGATTGATATGCTAAATAAGCTGAATACAGCCAGCGGAGGTCCGACAGGCAATTCCATGGTGTCTCCCGGCTCAAGGCCCTGAAAAAAAATGTAAATTTTCTGATTTTTCGCTTTGACTCGAATCGGCAAATATGGCATAATTGCTTCTATGAATAGAAACATGCGAGCACGTTTTGGATGGTGGTGGCCTGTCGCATAATCCGACAGGCGGCGGTGTTTCTGTTCTCGTATTTGGATGACCGAAAAGAAATCGCAACCTGTCGCAGGATGGGTTGCGATTTTTTTTGCTTCCCGCCTGCCAAAGTTCCCGGAACCTGGACCGGAGAAAGAAAACCAATGGAAGATTACCGAAAAACGATAGAAAACGCCCTACCTGGGCAGATCATCCCGATCGTCAAGGAGATCGAGATGACCGATCCCCTGGAATTTTTCAGCAAGCTCAGCGATTTCGGGCGAAATCCCCATTGCTGCCTGTTTGAGTCGCGGGATTATCTGACCCATGGAGGAGGCGGCGAGCTGACGTTTGGCACGGCCCGACCGTCCCTCTACCTGACCGGCAAGGGCAACGAATTCTCTATCAAGGCCCTGACCGATACCGGCCGGCGGATGCTGCGGTATCTGGCCCGTCAGAAAAACCGATTCGCCTTCTGTAAGACGGTGAAATTCGGGGAGGATGCGATTACGGGCATCCTCAAGGCCAACGAGGACGTGATCGACGAACAAACCCGCCTGAAAAGCGTCAATCAGATGGATGTCCTGCGGGCCGTCGCCTTTTCTTTTGAGCTGGCCAGCCACCCGTTCCGGGTCACCTGCGGCCTGTTGGGGGCCCTCAGTTATGATTTTATCGATCAATTTGAAGCGCTGCCCCCCAACAAGAACGATATTCTGGGTAATCCTGATTATGAGCTGTATTTTGCCGACAACATCTTTCTGATGGATCACGCGGCCAATCAGGGCTATATCGTGGTCAACGTCATGATCACCGACGACGACCGGGATACGATCCTGGAGCAAGCCAAAAATTGCTTCGATCACTACTATCAAACCGCCGCCGCACAGGGCAGAAAAGCCCAAAAAGAGCCCCTGCCCGCTTTTGCCGGAGGGACCGATACGCCGCGACAGGAATACGAAAAAATGGTGGAAAAGGCCAAGCAGCATATCCTGGACGGCGATATCTTTCAGGTTGTGCTCAGCCGGACCATCGCCGAACCCTGTCCGGATGAACCGCTGGATGTCTACCGCCGCCTGCGCAAGCTCAATCCATCCCCTTATATGTTCTATTTGAATACGCCTACAACGATCCTGACCGGCGCCAGTCCCGAACTGAATCTGCGGGTTCGCGGCACCGGGCAACGGACCGTCGAGATTCGGCCCATCGCGGGCACCAAGCCCCGAGGCCGAGCCAACGGACAGATCGATCCGGAAACCGACCGCCGCTATGAGGCGGAGCTAAAGCTGGACCATAAGGAACTGGCCGAACATATGATGCTGGTGGATCTGGCTCGAAACGATATCGCCCGGGTTACCAAACCCGCCTCCCGGCTGGTGACCGAAATGCTCGTAACGGAAAAATATGAGTCGGTTCAACATTTGGTTAGTAATGTCCGCGGCATCCTGAGGGAGGATCTGGATGCCCTGAGCGCGTATCTGGCCACGATGAATATGGGCACCCTGACCGGGGCGCCGAAGATCGAGGCCATGAAGATCATCCGTCACTTGGAAAAGAACAAGCGAGGGTACTATGGCGGCGCTGTGATGTACCTGACAGTGGACGGTCAGTTCGACAGTTGTATCACGATTCGCAGCATCCAGATTCGGAATAAAACCGCGTTTATCCGGGCCGGGGCAGGGATCGTTCACGACAGTGTCCCGGCAACCGAATTTGATGAAACCGAGCACAAGGTCGCCTCCTGTCTGCGGGCAGTCCGAGGCCAATAGGAGTCTGTCCATGCAAGATAAACCGATCAACGTATTATTTATCGACAACTTCGACTCGTTTACGTATAACCTGGTCGACGAATTCGCCCGGCGGGATTGTCCGACGCTGGTCTATCGTGCCGATACCCCCCTGTCAGACTTGATCAAAGTCGCCGCAGACTTTTCGCCGCAACTGTTGCTGATTTCTCCGGGGCCGGGCAATCCCGATACCGCAGGGGTTACGCTGGAAGCCATTGGCCATTTCAAAAACACACTGACGATCTTCGGAGTCTGTCTGGGGCATCAGGCGATTGTTCAGCATTTCGGAGGGACAATCGGCCATGCTCCCCAGGTCATGCACGGCAAGGCTTCTCGGATTACTCATACGGGCAAGGGCGTCTTTTCCGGACTGGAAAATCCTCTGCATGCCGGCCGGTATCACAGCCTCTGTGCGACGACCCTGCCGGATTGCCTTGAAGAAACCGCCGGTTATGAGGGAGTCGTTATGGGCGTTCAGCATAAACAATTGCCCATTCATGGCGTGCAGTTTCATCCGGAAAGCATACTGACGCCGGCGGGAGGAAGAATTATTGAGAATATGATCCGAATTGCAGCCGGCGCTATGGAAAACAGGCAACAATAATGTACGGACTACAGGAGGCATAAGATGACGCAGATTAACGAATATCTGGAAATCCTGGTTTCAGGGAATGACCTGCGCTTCGAACAGGCAAGGGCGTTGCTCGATACGATTTTTGAGGGGGGTGTGTCCGAGATTCAAGTGGCCGCATTTCTTACGGCCATGCGCACCAAAGGGGTCACTGTGCCGGAATTGGCCGGTCTGGCCGGGTCTCTCAGAGACCACGCGGTGCGGGTGGAGGCGGGATTGGATAACATGATTGACGTGGTGGGAACCGGCGGGGCTAAAGTTAAAGTATTTAACATCAGCACCGCGGCGGCTATTGTGGCCGCCGGGGCCGGCGTTCGTGTCGCCAAACATGGCAATCGCGCGATCACCAGCACATGCGGGGCAGCCGATGTTCTAACGGCTTTGGGCGTGAATGTTTCTCCCGGCCCGGCCGTGGTTGCCGAATGTATTCGCACTGCGGGCATCGGTTTTATGTTCGCCCCAAGTTATCATCCGGCCATGAAATATGTTCAGCCGGTCCGCAAGGCCCTGGGATTTCGTACGGTGTTCAATATCCTGGGGCCTCTGGCCAATCCCGCCCGTGTGAAACGACAGATGACCGGGGTTGCCTCTGAAGAACTTTTACGGCAGGTCATGGAAGCCCAGCAGATGCTCGGTATGGAACGCTGCATGGTTGTGCATAGCGAGGGACTGGACGAGATCGGTACGATGGGGACAACCCAAATCCTGTCGCTTCAGGAGGGGGAAATCACCGAAATGGCGATCCGGCCCGAGGATTTCGGCATGTGCAGAGCTACCCTGGATGCCCTTCGAGGGGGAGATGCCGACACGAATGCGAACATCCTGAGAGGGATTTTTTCCGGAAAGGATACCGGATGCCGCAAAGATATCGTGGTGCTCAACGCCGCCGCCGCTATAATGGTCGCCGGACGGACCGACGATTTTACCAACGGGATCGAACTGGCGGATACGGCAATCCGGGACGGTAAAGCGCAGGCCACCCTGGAAAAACTCATAGAAGTATCGAACCGGATTCCATAAGGACAGAACGGGTGTCGATGTTGTCGATAAAAGTCAAGATTTGCGGGATCACCAATCAGCCTGATGCGCTGGCCGCCGTCGATATGGGCGCCGATATCCTGGGATTTAATTTCTATCCGCGCAGCCCCCGCTACATCGAAATCGCCGACGCCCTGGACATCATCAACCAGATTCCCACCTACGTTGACACCGCGGGCATCCTGGTCAATCCGACCGAGGAGACGATCGGAGAAATATCCGAGATCGGTTTTCTCAACTGGATTCAGCTCCACGGCGACGAGACCCCCGAATTCTGCAACTCTCTGACCTGGCTGCATGCCAAAACGATCAAGGCGTTGCGCCTACGAAACAAGGAAGACCTGCAAGAGGCCCAACGGTATCGAACCGATGCGATTCTGCTGGACTGCTACCGATCGGATCTCTACGGAGGTACGGGCGAGCGGTTTGACTGGGATTGGATCGACCATGAATACTACCGTTTTTTTCTGGCCGGAGGCGTCACGCCCGACAACGCCGCGCGGGCGGTTGAAACCGGGGTATTTGCGATCGATGTATGCAGCGGTATCGAGTCCGAACCAGGTCGTAAAGATCATCGAAAAATGAAGCAATTGTTTGAAAACATCAAGCATCTGATCCATTAAGGTTGGCCATGAAACATAAAGGCAGATTTGGAACATTCGGCGGTTTTTACGTACCGGAGGTGCTCATTCCGGCCCTGGAAGAGATCGAGGCCGCCTTTGATCGTTGGAAGGACGATCCCCGGTTTTCCTTTGAACTGGATGGATTGTATCGCTATTATGCCGGCCGGCCTACACCGCTTTATCACGCCAAACGGTTTAGCGAACAGGTCGGTTTTAACGTTTATCTCAAGCGGGAAGACCTGCTTCATGGCGGGGCCCATAAGATGAACAATACGCTCGGTCAGGGTTTGTTGGCCCGCTATATGGGTAAAACCAAGCTTATCGCCGAGACCGGAGCCGGCCAGCACGGACTGGCTACAGCCATGATCGGGGCCTTATTCGGGATGGAAACCAGGATTTTTATGGGCACAACCGATGTCGCCCGGCAGAATGTCAATGTACATAAAATGAAGCTTTGCGGAGCGGAAGTCATTCCCGTCGAAGGCGGCACCGGCACGCTCAAGGACGCCATAAACGACGCCCTGCGATACTGGACGGCTCATGTCGACGACACGTTTTACCTGTTCGGCACCGCCGGAGGACCGCATCCTTACCCAATAATCGTCAAACATTTTCAAAGTCCCATCGGCATGGAAGCCCGACAGCAATGTCTCGATCAGATAGGCCGGCTTCCCGATATCGTCACGGCCTGTGTCGGCGGCGGCTCCAACGCGATCGGCATCTTCTCCGGTTTCCAGGCTGATGCGCAGGTGCGACTGATCGGTGTAGAGGGAGGCGGTAAAGGACTCGATACCCACGAGCATTGCGCTACCCTTGTCGCCGGATCGGTGGGTGTTCTTCATGGGGCACAAACGTATGTTCTCCAGGACGAGAACGGTCAGATTCGCGAGACCGAATGCATCAGCGCCGGCCTGGACTATCCGGGCGTCGGTCCCGAACACGCTTATCTTAAAGAAACCGGCCGGGCCGAATATGTCAGCGCCGACGACGAATCCGTACTGGACGCCTTTGCCGCCCTGATCCGCACGGAAGGGATTATCCCCGCCCTGGAGAGCTCCCATGCCCTGGCCTGGCTGATGAGCATGAAAGGAAAACTGCCCCGTGAAACCAACGTTGTCGCGAATCTGTCCGGCCGGGGCGACAAGGACGTGGATATCGTCGAATCGCACCGACCGCTGGAATAAGGAACCCACATGACCACATACAAAGAAACTTTCAGCAGACTTCATCGGGCCGCCCTAATTCCCTTCTTTGTTATCGGCGATCCCGATAGCGACACCAGTCTGGATCTTGTCAAGACCGCCCTTGACGCCGGGGCCGACATCCTCGAGCTGGGCATCCCCTTCTCCGATCCCATCGCCGACGGCCCCACGATCCAGAAAGCGGACATCCGCGCTTTGGCTGGGGGCATGACGCCGCAAAAGGCCCTGGAATTCATCGGCAGGGTTACGGCATATAAATCCGTTCCTGTCGGTCTTTTGGTTTACTATAACCTTGTCTGGCAGTATGGAATCAAAAGGTTTTTTGCCGATTTCAAAGCGGTCGGCGGCTCATCGGTGCTGATCGCCGATCTGAGTATCGACGACGCGGATGAGATTCTTGGTCCTGCATGGGCCGTCGGTCTGGAGACGGTATTTATGGCAACTCCCGTCACCGTCGAAGATCGCATACGGCGCATCGCCGAAACGACCACCGGTTTTATTTATACCGTTTCCACGCTCGGTGTGACCGGGGCCCGGGATACGCTCTCGGACACGGTGAAACCGCTTATTCATAAGCTCAAGACAATCACAGATATACCCGTTTGTGTGGGTTTTGGCATCAGCGGCCCTGCCCAGGCCAGAGACGTCGCCGAGGCAGGGGCCGATGGCGTGATCATCGGATCGCGAATCGTAAAAATCATCGAGGATAACCTTGGCAATCCATCCGTAATGAAAACCGAGCTTGCCGATTTTATCACAAGTGTCTATGAGGTGTTGCAATGAGATTTGAGCATGTTGGTATCAATGTGCCGGATGCTTCAGCCATGGCAAAATGGTATATGCAACATCTGGACATGAAGGCCATCCGATCCATGAATGAACCGCCCTACGCCCATTTCCTTACAGATACCTCCGACCGGACAATCCTTGAAATATACACTAATCCCAACGATCCAATTCCCGTTTATGCACAACAGCATCCGCTTCGATTCCATATCGCTTTTGCGGTTGCCGATCCCACTGCCGTAAAAGACAAACTCCTGACCGCCGGAGCTACACTTATTTCCGATGGCACAATTGAAGATGGCTCCCACATGGTCGTTCTGCGTGATCCATGGGGATTGGTTCTGCAATTCGTCAGACGAAAAACCGCCCTTCCCTGAAGCGACGGTTCCTTTGCCCTCTGAATTCCATGCTCATTGGGTTTTCAGGATATCCCGAATCTCCGTCAGGAGCTTTTCTTCGGCCGAGGGCGCCGGGGGCGCAGCGGGAGCGGCCTCTTCCTTCTTCTTCAGCGAATTCATGGCCTTGATCATCATGAATATGGCAATCGCTACGATCAGGAAATTGATAACCGTATTGATGAACATGCCATACCCGATGGTAACGGCAGGAACGGCATTGCCGGCGGCGTCGACGCTTTCTTTCTTTAAAACAATCGCCAACTGGGAAAAATCCATATTCCCCAGAAGCATGCCGATTGGAGGCATGATGACATCATTGACCAGCGAGGCGACAATCTTGCCGAAGGCCCCCCCGATAATAATACCCACGGCCATGTCCACTACATTGCCTCGCATGGCAAACGCCTTGAACTCCTTTAGCAGACTCATTCTATCCCCTTTCCAAATTATGGTTTTCCGAAAACCTTTTTATTTCCAATGAATGGATTCCTGCTTTTGGGTATTATACAAATGCGCTGCTTTTGGGGTATCATCAATAATCCCATGATGTTCTGGGATTTTCGCACCATCCCGGAGAATCGGTAAGCCCGCCGCCCCTGGCGAACCGATATGAGAAGAGGATGCTATAAAGCCTTATTGATATAGGACTTAAAGTCTTGAAACGATTTGCTTTCCATAAACGACTGCGGCTGGCCAAAAACAGCGATATTCGCCGGATTCTCGCATGCAAATGCTGTTCGGACAATGGTTTAGCTCGTCTTTATGTCGCTGAAAATCAGTTGGGCTACCCTCGCTTCGGTGTTTCCGTTCCCAAACGCTGCGGTTCGTCTGTGGCCCGAAATCGCCTCAAGCGACTGGCCCGGGAGTCCTTTCGTCGGGAACAGAACAATCTGCCATCCGGCAGGGACTATTTCTTAATCTTCACGGTAAAATCGCCGAAAAAAGCAACATCGGAAAATCCGCCTAAGTACGGTCCTTATCACGGCTTAACGTATGACCGTATGCGGCGCTGGCTGTTGGAACTGACCGCACGAGCGGCAAAGCGACTGGATCGCATCCAGCAGGGAAATTCGGCAGAAGGCGGGCAATGAAGCCCAGGGATTGCGCAAGGGAGGCAAAGAAACAATCGGTGGCGAAGAAGGAACTGATGCAAATTGGGGCGGCCGCTAAAAAAGCCGGCGTCAGCCGCCAGAGCGTACAATACTATCTAATGCTGGGATTAGTCGAGCCGACGCAAGTTACAGCCGGCGGACATCGCCTCTTCGATGACGCAGCGGTGGACCGGATCAAACTGATTCGAAGTCTTAACAAGAGCGGATATACGCTGCGGGGTATCCGGGAGTTGTTTGAAGGTCGGCTGAGCAAAAAGGGAACGGAGCATGGTTGATTATAATACGGCACAACGGCGTCGCAATGTGGTGGTCGGGGCGTTTGTGGTAATTGCCTTTGCAGGCTTTCTGGGTATGGTGTACTTATTCGGCGAGTTGCCCGTAGCAGTGGCGCGGATGAATTCCTTTACCGTCATTGTCGAGTTTCCCAGCGCCCCGGGGATTCAGCAAAACACCCCGGTTTACTACTGCGGCTATCAGGTAGGCAAGGTGATTCATGTCATGGCGCCGGAGACCGTAGAGGACCGTGATACCGGCCAGCCACACCATAAAGTGACGGTCACATTGGCCATCGATAAGGAATATCGCACGATCCCGTCCAATACCGAAATCGTCGTGATGAAGCGGTCGATGGGCAGCAGTTTTATCGAGCTTCAGGTCGATCCGCAGCGCGAGCCGGTTTTGCTGATGTCAAGCAATCCCAACAGCATGTACCTGTGCGAGGGTCTGCCCCCCCTGAAAGGGGAGGTGAGCATGAGCAGCGAGTTTTTCCCGAAGGAGACCCGGCTCAAATTGGAAGGGCTGATGGATTCGATCAAGCGGCTGGCCGACAACGCCAACGACGTGGTCGGGGATAATGAGAATAAACAGAGCGTCAAGGACGCGCTGGCCAACCTGCGGGATGCGACGGCCCGGGCCAAGGATACGCTGGCGTCGATCCAGGGCTTTACGGACACCGGCTCCGTAGCCATTGAGAATGTGGCCGAGGACCTGAACACCACATTGCGGGACATGCGCGACCTTTTATCGCGGGTACGGGACGGGGATGGAACGACCGCTCGCCTGCTCAACGACGGACGGCTGTATGAGAATCTTCTGGACAGCAGCCAGGAACTGGAGATGGCGCTGGAGCAGCTCAAGAAGCTGGCCGCGGAAGCTCGCGAAAAGGGCATTAAGCTCAAGTTATAGAAGTTGAGTCAATCACGTTCCCAGATGGAGTGAAGCGGCCAGATTTCCAGGGATTCGATGCGAGTGGCGTCAGAAGAAGAGAAGAGCTGGAGGGTTGTATCGTTTTCCGGCAGGATGCCGCCGATAGGTATGTAGACACGGCCGTTATTGGCAAAGATCTCAATACTGTTTCGGTCGATGAGCAGTTCCAGATGGATCTTCCCTTCCGTCGGTTTGAAGGGAGCTTTCTTGTCACGGCAGGACAATACGGCGTTTTTCACATCATATGACACCCTCGTGCCTCGAATAATGAAACCGAATTCTTCTGCCTCTTCAACCAGAATAGAGGCTTTGATGTGGAACAGGTCGCCAGACAATTCCGACAGGATTCTTTCTCCTGCCTGAATCGTCATCTTTTTCCATGTGTGTTTGTCACCATGGATTGTCTCGATCTCTCGGACAGGTTCGGCGAACATGCGGATGCCTTCCTCCGTATTCCGTAAGGTCAGCTCCACAGGAAAAAGCATGCACTGGTTGAAAGGCATACCAGGCGTGGCGATGCGGCCCCAGGCGATCTGGATGCGGCGGCCATCCGATGCGGGAATGTTGTTGTAGGTCTGTGAGGCGTAGAAGCAGTTGCCGTACTGAAACGGGTGCAGGGGGCCGTCGGGTGTAAATGTCTTGCCGTCGAAGTCGCCCAGAAGGTAATTGCCGTCGGCAGCATACAAGACCCAGCGTGTGTTGCCTTTGTCGCCATCGACGGGAAGCTCGAAAATCTCCGGACATTCGAAAAAGCCGTCGATATGGCTTTGGTATTGCCAATCTTTCAGGTTGGGCGAGGCATAAAAGGCGATGGTACGTTTATTGTCGATTTCGCTGTAGAGGGCCATGACCCAGTGACGACCCTTTTCGTACCAGATGACCTTCGGATCACGTCCGGTGTGCCTGACGACAGGATTGCCGGAGTAATCGGTGAAGGTTCGGCCCCGGTCATTGCTGTAAGCGACGACCTCTCCCCGGCCCGTGCTGGTATAGGCGGCAACAATGACATCCTCAGCACCAGTCTTGAAGCCGGCGGTGTTGTCTTTATCGAGAACCGCGCTGCCGGAAAAGACCCAGTCGCCGAATTGATGGGGATAGATCGCGATAGGCAGTTCTTTCCAGTGGACCAGGTCGGTGCTTACGGCGTGGCCCCAGTGCATATTGCCCCAGTCCCAGCCGTAGGGATTGTGCTGGTAATAGAGGTGATATTCGCCTTTGTAGTAGACGAGCCCGTTGGAATCGTTGTTCCAGCCGCGGCGAGAGGAGAAGTGAAACTGCTGGCGGTTCTTCTCACGATAGAGATTTTCGGTTCCGGTGATGGTGTCCGCCTGGTGGATCTGCTCGAGGGCTTTCGATTGAGGACCTAGGGCGTTGACTTGTAAGGCGGCATCCTTCCCCTGAAACGGAGCCAGATCCAGAAAGACCCAGAAATCCGGCTGGGCATCGGCCAGCTCGATTTCAAACTCGCGCACGGTTTGTCCGTCGATAATGACCTTCATTCGTCGTTTGGGAGCGCCGGTTTTGACCGGCAGGTTCAGGTATCGTTTGGTAAACTGCATCTGCCGACTTGTTTCCGCCGCCATCTTCTCATTGCTCTGGATGATGTGATCGATATTGATATGGCCCCAGCCCCCCTTTTGCTGATCGATGATCTGAATCCGGACGGTCTTGCCCATCATATCAGAGACATCCCAGGTAGCCCAATCCAGGGCCTCGCTGCCGCCGGGACGGTCGTTGGAACCTGTGGCAGTACGAACGATGGTCCCATCCAAAAAAAGGTTGATGCAGGCCTTGCCGGGATGCATGCCGCCGCCGATGAGGAAATGGATATAGTTTCGCTGAATGATAAACAGAGGGGAGGTCAATGCGCCGGTGGAATCGTCACCTTGGGTGTAGCTATTGACCAGTCCCTTGCCGAGAAATCCGCTGACGTTCATTTGATTCGGGAGGGTTCCCTGTGCCGGTCCCTGGCCGAACGCTTGCCCTTCCACTTGCCAATCGCCATACGTCCGGCCTTCAAAATCGGCGATTAAAATATCGGGATTGCCTGCCCCGGCCGTATTCAACAAAAGGCAAAAAGCCAGAATGCCAATCAGTGTACTACCCATGCTTATTCCTTTTCTCTATATCGTTCTATATTTTGCGTCAGTTGGGCCTAACGATAGGTTCTATTATTCTACTAAAGTCGGCGGCGATTCGCAACGGTTCTGGTGATAAGCGAAGATTCTCGACGGACTTAAACCAGGCCAATCCCAAAACCGACCACCATGATAATCCACCACCAGAATGTTTCATCGAAACGGTCCAGCAGCCAGAAATAGAGGCTTGCCAGAAGGAAAGCTACTGCACCGAAAACCAGGATGGACCAGGAGGGACCGTTGATAGCGACGGCAAACAGACACCGCACACCTGCATATAATCCCGCACAAAGAAACGGCTGTTCCGTCGCGGTTAACAGACGTATCAATGCAACCAGGATAACAATCCGTATAATAATCACTACGCACCTCCTTTCGAACCCATTTTCCCCTGCTTTCGGCTTCTTATACTGCTACGATTTTTCCGATAGGATTTTGACAAACTCATGCATAACTCGCTGCGCCTCCGGGCTCAACGGGTCGGACCATTGATTGATGGCATCTTCGCCAACGGGATTGACGAGGATATGGTCGTATTCTTTGCCCGCCTGGATTTCGCCCCAGGCATGGGAGGCGCGGTCCTCGATTTTTTCGGGGGCATCTTCGCCGCGTCGCTGGAGTTTGGCCTTCATGATTTCGTACACCGTCTCTTCGCAGGTTTTCCCTTCTTTTTGAGCTTTTTCCCGGATTTCGCCGTCGCTCATGGGAGTAAGAAAGATACGAATCACCTCCACGTCCGGCCGGTTCTTTTCGATCCAATCCTTCAGCATTCTCCCTAAGGTGGTATGCAATTCGGCCAGGATCAGGTCGTGTTCGGAAAGCATTTCCATCAGCAGGTCCAGATCGATTGCCTGGACAACGCTGCGGACATCGGCCACCAGAAAATGCTGTGGATTCATGGTCGCAAAGAGTCCCCTGGGCAGGAAATAATAATCCCGTCCATGAACTTCATACTGGCTGTTGTGCTTCTTGAGGCGGGGCTTGCGGCTGGTGGAAAGGATCAGGGGGACCCATGCAATGTGCGGATGGCGCCTTTGTACGGCGGCCAGTAAAGGCCCTTTGCCAACGCAACTGGGCCCGCTGAGAATCACAACACGTTTATTTTTCATGAAGGTGCCTTTCCTTGTCATTGATCGAGTTCGAGTAAGATAGTATACTATATTTTGATCTATGTGAAGAATCTATTATGAGATGGTATGGCAATGAAGATCTTTAAGAGAGATGAGAAGGGAGAGCCGATTGATCTTCTCGCCGTTGTCGGATTCATAGTGACGGCACTTGGTTTATTGGGCCTAATTGCGTTGATGGGAAAATCCTGGATGACAGTCTTCGTCGGTGGTGTATATTGGTACTTTTTTATGGCTATTATGGATTTTATTTGTAATCTTCTCTGCCCGTTACCCAAATGTAGTTCTCCCCGAGTATCACCTAACAACGTGCCAACAAACAATCTGTCCTTGATCGATCAAGTTGGAATCTGTTTGACATCGTTACGACCATCGGGATTTGTGGAAATTGAGGGCAACAAGTACAATGCTCAGACGGAGGGCGATTTTGTTGAGGCAGGGACGGAGGTCGTTGTACTGTCACACCATACCAACTGCCTTGTTGTCAGACAGAAGACAAGCCCAACTTCGAAGGAGCATGCCTGATCGTTTCCCCTTTAGCAAAACATAACTTTTCTATTTCTGCATTTCGGGCATATTAACAGCTTGGCCGCATTTTCTGGCCCATTGCATGGTCGCCATGAACTTGGGCGATAGCTTTGGATCTTCATCAGAATACTGCAGCAGGCCCCAACTGCCCCATTTGCTCCATTGGCCGACGGATGAAAAATAACAGAACAGGTCACCGCCTGCTTCTTCCCATGCTGTGAAATACTTCGCGTAAATATCCGCCATGCCCGGATGGGCATTGGCCTTATGCAGAAGTTCGGTGAGCTGTTCGATATTTTCCCCGCCGCCGACACCGACCATATGCTGGCCGCCTTCATAGGTCATGAGTTTGAGTCCGTATTTATCGGCAATCTTTTTGTTGCCTCGGATCCACTCAATAGATTCGGGCAGGGCTGTATTCTCCAGATAGTCCAATACCTGTTCGACAGCCCAACCGGCCACCTGTTTGGCATCGGGCTTGCCGCCGGGGCTCAGATTCATGCTGATGTAGGGGGCGATCGCCAGGGCATCGGCATGCTTGTACGCATCCTGCCATTCGACGATCCGCTCGGAAACATAGGGATTGGCCGCCTGGGAAGGGAGGATACGCACCAGACGGTCAGTACCGCCGAAGATCTGCTCCCAGATCCGGAACATCTGTACGGAACGATAGGCGGTATATCTCCAACCTGCCTCCCATGGTTTTTCCGCAAAGCTCTGCTTGATTCCCTCCTGTCCGGCATATTGACTCTGCTGGAACATGCCGTTCCATACTTCATTAGAGTACTCGATATAGATCTTGCGTGACGGATCGAGTTTTGCCTTTACCATTTCAGCAAAGTTCTTGATATATTCATCGTCTGCCAGATGCGGCATACAGAACCACGGATCGGCCCCGAGACGGTTGGACAGATCAATCATCAGTTCCAGTGCGATCCCTTTTTCGCTGAAGGTCGCATCCTGCAATGTCGGGCGCTGGGACCAGAGGGCCATTTTGCTGTTGTTGGTCTCCATAAAATCCATAAAGCGCAGGCAGGCCATACCCTTCCATCGGTTGAGAAAAACCGGATGCCAGGGATTGTCATTATGCGTCTTTTCGAAGCCGGGCATAACTACGCGGATGTTTCGGACATAGTCGCCCGGATCGGTTTCCAGCAATCGCAGAAAGAGGGCTCCTTTGGACGAATCGACCCCCACGATCATTCGCCCGGCCTCCTGAGAGACGATTGTGCCGGCGTTCCAGACTCCGAGCTTGCCTTTGCCGTCATACAGGATGGAATATCGGCCGGAGGGATAATGCCCCCCTTCAATGGTGCACATGAGTGTTTCCGCCCAGCAATCCGGCTCCAGCCGCCTGACCCAGCCATGCTCATCCAGGCTCAGTGCAGGCCCCTGTCCCCAGGATTTGTCCTTCTGCTGACTGATCCAGGGGCGGCTCATCCGGAACACGTCCACAAAGGGCAGCTCCGTATTCCAGTCGGCCGGCCCTGCCAGATTCATGCCCAGTTGGGGGACCGCCACCGGAATGCCTATCACCGTGTTTGATAGTATCATCAGACCGCCGAATACTACCCATAAAACGCCAAATCTTCTTTGATCAAGCATTGTGTTACTCCCAATCTTTATTTACCAACTGACGGAGATTTTCCCGGTTGCCGAGTGGGATTCCAGGAGTTTATGTGCTTCAGCGATTTCTGTGATAGAAAATCGCCGGGGATCGATCAGGGGACGGATCTGACCTTCATCCACCCAGCGGGCGATTTGGCGTAAAATGGCTCCATGCCGGCGCCGGTCTTTGTTATACAGCAAGGGGATCAACATAAACGTTGTATGGAGGCTCAGGCCGCGACTATAAACCGGTTTCAGGTCTATCGTCACCCTGCCGTTAATAACCAGGACATGGCCATTATATCGAGTCGCCGCGATCGCCTGGGACAGGACCTCGCCGCCCGGGGTATCAAAGGCGACATCAAAACCTTCGCCATCGGTATATTGTTTAACATAATCCTCCACCGTCTCGGTTCTGTAATTGATCACGCCATCGGCCCCGAGGCCACGAACAAAATCGGCTTTTTCCGGGCTGCCGCAGGTGGCATAGACCGTTGCCCCTTTGGCTTTGGCGATCTGGACGGCGATATGGCCTACGCCGCCTGTGCCGCCGTGGATCAACACCTTCCAGCCGGGCTGTATATGGGCATGCTCTATTAACGCCTCCCATGCGGTGATGCCTACCAGGGGCAGTACGGCCGCCTCGGCAAAGGACAGCGACTTGGGTTTGGGCGCGAGCAGACGGGCATCGGCCAGCATATACTCGGCCAAGGCGCCCTGGTACGAGCCTGCCCCCCCTGCACAACCGTAGACCTCGTCGCCCGGCCTGAATTCTCCCACATCGTCGGCCACCTGCTCGATCACTCCCGCGACATCCATCCCCAATATGGCCGGAAACGGCGGATTGATGGGCACCTCGCCGCGTCTGATCTTTCCGTCGATTGGATTGACGCTGCTTGCCGCTATTTTGATCAGGACATGGCCGGGTTGAAGTCCGGGTGCCGGCATATCCTTCTCGTGAAACACCTCCGGCTTTCCGTACTCTGTGATCACCATAGCGCGCATAGCATTGCCTCCCTACTCTTCATCCATTTAAGGCATGAGATTCACCTGGAAATACCGTTGTTTTCCGGACTCGATTTGTACGTCCAACCCGGTTGCCAGTTCCCGACCGGAAGCTATTTTATAGCTATCTGTGTTATTCTCCCGGATCTTGTATTTCAGTGGATCCTCTACTGTAAACCATTCCGGAAACTGATTGATCCGAGGCCAGTCGATGGGCAGATGCAAAATTGTCTTATGACGGGGCATGTCGAACAATAGCTTTCCCGTCCATTCTTTCCGGGCGGTTAAAGAGAGATACAGGCGGCCATCGAATTGGACCGCTCCGAAAATTATATCCTCTCTCCATGGCCGGATTGTTATGCCCTGGGTTTTCCAGAGGCAATACATGATGGTCGTCCGGGCGAAGTTGCCGTCGCCATGCCAGCCTTCTATAATACCATCTTCTTTCTGGATCGCCCACATGACCTGCATATCGGCATCGATCCATTGGGCGGTTTTTGGCATCGGCTCACGATTATACAGATTCAGGGCGCTCTCGATAGAGTCGGCATGGCCGTCGCTGCTTGCCCCTTCCCACGCAAAATTGTAGTAATTGGAAATACCGTGCAGAGCTTTGCGAGTCGCCTCGCGATAGGCCTGTGTTTCGTCGATCAGGTAGACCGTATAATACCCGTTGTAGGTATATCCCCATGTATCGGCGATGCCGGAATCATGCTGTCCCGTCCCCGGATCGATCCAGTTGTAGAACATGCCATGTTCGTTTCGCCCGATTTCGAGGATGCGATCCAGCATGTCATGAATCGGTTTTTGGTACCGCTGTTTCTTCTGGGGCCGGGCAAAGTGGACCGCTGCGTACAACTCGCATAAGCCGGATACGATTTCACAGCCATGATCCCGGAGGCGCAGCCGCCTGGGACCGCTGTTTGACGACCCGGCGCTGGTTGGATGGTTGTCGGTCAGGAGGTAATAATCCCCCAGGCGGACGGCCCAGTCCAGATACTTCGGATCGCCGGTCATCCAATAAATGCGGCTGAGGACCTGGAGCATCTCGCCGTTGACTTCCACATTCGTCGAGACAATTCTGCCATACGGCGTATCGACCGGCGCATGTTTCCACATGTCGTCCAGGATGGAAATCATACGCTGCGACCAGGGGCTTTGACCCAGCCATTCGGTCAGCGGAAGCAGGCCATCTTTAATGTATTCCGATGATCCGAACAGGATCGAATCGAGATTGAGAGAATCGGCAGAAAAACCTTTCTTTGAAAAGGAATAGGTATCGGGCAGAGAATCGAGGCGGCTTGTCAATTTCGTCTCCGTATGGAGCATATCAAGCATTCGACCATGGAGCCGGTCCCGGTTGCAAATGGCACTGGTCAAAACCATGAAGGGATAATTGTCGGCGGCGGCATCCTGGGCATTCCATATGTCCCTGGAGGAAGTCAGGTTTCGCGGGATTAAACCTGTCTCCGGATCGGCCTGTTTTAGCCAGCCATCCACAAAATGCTCACAACGCCGAAATCCTTCATTAGCCAGTTTGCCATTGACTGTCGCCTGCTGAAACAACACTTCCTCGGTTTCGGCCTGAACAACGACAACCCCCATCATGATCAGAATGCCTATGCAGAGTTTCATTCCTATCTCCGAATGCAGGAAGCCGTAACTGTTTTTTAATGATGGATTTCCACTGTCACACCCTGAGTATGATTCGGAAATTTCAGGAGAAACGTATTACTGTCCGAATCGGATGTAATGTCCACATCCACGCCGTTTCCATCGGCGCTTCGGGTGGAGATTTTGGGTGGCTCTTTCCCCGGAAAGAATACCCGTACCACGGCGGGGGTCTCAGCCGGGCCGCGAATCAGGAACCGCAATCTTCCATTAGCAAATTCCTGCTCCATTAAGCGATGCGTTGTATGGAGAACAACGGGCTCTTTACCATGGACCAGGGCCGCGATGTCCTTATACAGGCCGCTCTGGCCGGGTTTCAATCCGATCTTGTGAATGACCTTCAGAGAAGGATCAAATAGATCGATCCACAAACCGTCTTTGGCGTAGGATCGGGATTCGGCATGAGCAACCAGAAACGGCCCGCACAGAAGCGCAAAACAGCCCGGACCGTATAGAGGGCCGGAGATCTCATCATCGGACTCCATCGCATGTCCCAGCAAGGTCATATATTTCTTTCGAATCTCCTCGGAAAGCGCAATATCTCTGGGGGATATGTCCCATCGTGTTACCTGGCCTTTTCCCAGTTCCCAATCCTCCTTTTGCCCCTGTGGCGATGAAATAAGAGACAGCAGGTGTTCCTGCGCAGAGGCAATTCCGGCCTTTTTCCACCACATATTTGCGCATCGGTCCAGTTCGTCCGGCTCCGACTGCAAGAGAACGAGCTTGCCGCCACGTTTGATCCACTCAGCAATAGCTTCATTCCAGGCAGCATCCAACGGTTTGAAGTCCTTATAAGACAGGACAATGACCTTGAAGCGGGACATATAGCGCCGGTCCGCCGACCGTTCCAGGATGCAGGAGGAGACGGGGATCCCCTGCCCGATGAGGGGCAGCAGCATACCGTACATGCCCTGCAGCCAGGGTCCATCGTGCCGTTGCCACATAAAGGTATCGGACACGGCAATCCCGATTCCCTCGATACCGCGCAAAGACATCAAACCACTGTCACTGGAGCCGCCCATGGGAACCTCCTGAAGGGCCTGTGTAACGGATAAAATCATGGTGCGATAGTCTTCGGGGGCCGGGGTGCTGCCGCCGGTCTGGTAGCCCGGCAGAAAAATCCGGTCCGGCCAGGGCATGATTTCATAGGAATCCACATCTTCCATCAGGAGCATCGCCGCGACGCAATGTTTGTACCATTCAGTAAATTCCGCCCATGTATGATCGGGATTGTCCTCCACCGGATCGACCAGCAGCCAGAGTTTCTTGTCGCTCTCGACGGTAAGCTGCGTGAAGTAATCGTAGAGGGCATAAGCGGATGTAAAAAAACTTTTGTCGGGCGCATCATAATGGGCCAGGGCCCAATTGACCGGCCCGGTCCAGATCTGTCCGATATAGCCATCCACGCCTTCCAGATTGACCGACGTGCCCAGGGGCGCGACAAGCTGGGCGGCAATGTTACTGTAGATCGAGTGGATCGGGAGAATAAAACCGAGTTTCTTATCATGTTCCAGGGCATATTGCCGAGTCTTGACAGCCAGTCGTTTTTCCAGCGTGATATATAGCTCATTTTTCAGTTGTGCCGTCAACCAGCGGGCCTCAGCGTCCTCATGCTGCCCGCGCCAGGGGAGATCATATCTCTGCCGCCAGAGGTCCTTAAAACTTTCTTCATATCCGGTAAAGACATGGGCCAGCGGCTCTTCCGGCAGGATCGCCGTCGCGCCGGCATCGAGCGAACGGACGGTCATTTCTTCCAGGTAGCGTATCCAGCCTTCGGTGGGCAGCATATACGGCCGGACGTTGGCGCATTGGACCACCTGGCCATCCTGACGCCGCTCCATATCGCCGGGATGCTCCTTACCATCCCACTTTCCTGTCCAATAGATATTGCCCGCATCCGAATCGGCAAAGAACATCCGTCCGACGGAAAATCCCTGACCCTGCCACGACCGAATCAGACGCGTCGGATCGTTGCCGTGCTGGTGCACGATGACCGCATCGACGGCCAGAGCAATTCGCGGATCGTATCCACAATTGGTTTGAAACAGGGTTTTGGCCCGGACCACTTGACTTTTTTCGGATTGGGACAAGGCAGGATTACAACTGATCCATATCAGAAACGCCAGAAAATAATTTCGCCGCATCCCATTGTCTCCATATCATCCATGGAATAGACTTACATTGTATAAAAATGATACAAAAATTCAACCAGGAAGTATGCAACTCTTCACACAGCACAAGAGGGGCATAACGAGACTTGAAATAACT
This sequence comes from Sedimentisphaerales bacterium, assembly GCA_016930745.1. GTDB lineage: Bacteria > Planctomycetota > Phycisphaerae > Sedimentisphaerales > Anaerohalosphaeraceae > JAFGGE01. The sequence goes on along the minus strand of JAFGGE010000002.1, from coordinate 33,315 downwards.
CGATTGTCTATCCCCGCGAATAACGTTTGGATAGGCAAACCACAAACAGAGACATCAGACATACTCCGGTAATGGCTTCCCCCATCGCGATCGAACGGGTAAAAAGGCTTGTACCTTCCGGATACAGGTCGCCGAATCCGAGCGTCGTAAAGGTAATCGTGCTGAAATACATTCCATCCATCAGGGACAGTCTTTCGACCATTTGTGTCCCTCGGCCATATACGGCGGCATAGGGAGAGGCATATAAAAATCCGCACATCAGAATGACCAGCAGACTGGCGAGCAGTACACGAATCGGCCTTTCCCCGTATCCGAAGAGTAATCGCCCGAGGATAAACTCCGGCAGCAATCGAATGCCCGATATCCAACGGAACGCCTTTTTCCAGAAAGGAAGTTCATCGTATCCCAGGCCGCGAAAGCAGCGCCAGAAAGCGGCACACCGTTCATTATAAAAGCTTTCCCCGGCCAACTGATAATAGCCGGCTTCCTGAGAGGCCTGCTTGATAAATCGCCAGAACGACTCATCGTCGCCGTAGCTCTTTCGCAGGAAGCGGACGGATTCATAAATCGGCACACTTTTGCTGTGGGAATAAACGCCGGCAAAATCCGTCCGTCCCTTGAAATGCACCCTGGTAAAATTGCCTCCTTTGCTAAAACAGGTATTGTTAAAAAAGGCCTCATGTTCAAAAACCGCTCCGTTAAACAGTCCATAACCATTGAATGTCACCGTCCGGAACATGCCCCTGCCTATAAAGTGAGTACCCCGAAAACAGGACACCCGATCAAACGTACAGCCGTCAAAGCTGCCTATTCGATTGAATACCGCCCCGCTGAATCTAGCCTGACCACTGAATCGCGAAGAATTAAATACAACTTCCCGCTGAAAAACAATAGACAATTCACCCGGCCTGTCCCACGGGGGCGCAAAAAAGACATCGTTCTCAAACGTGCAGGAATTCATGGCCATTGGCATAGAAATAGTAATCGTTCGACGAACGCCGTCCAGTCGAACAGACAAAGAAGTCGTATCAAAATCCTCCTCTTTAACGAAAAGGCGGTTCAGGTCGAGTTCTCCTGAAATTGTACAGTGATCCAGCCTGACTTCTTCCCCGCCGGCAATGGCCTGGAGAAGATCATTTGAAGTTACACGCTGATTTTCTCGATGAAAGGCCATGGTTCGTCCGTGTACTACTCCTAGCTACTCATCCGGCATGGTTTGCAGCATTTCGATAATTTCGGCCTTTTTCGGCAGGGCATCCAGCCCGCCGAATCGACTGCATACCAGCGAGGCGGCCACACAAGCGAACCGGGCCGCCCGGACAGGGGCATCTTGGGCTCCGATCGCGGCGGCCAAAGCGCCGGCAAACGCATCTTCGCAGGCCGTGCGATCCACACGCTGACATTCCGGGACGGACACATGCACCGTACCGGTGCGATCCACCACAACACCGCCCCGCGATCCCATGGTAAGCATCACGCAGGAAAAGCCTGTGGCGACCAGTTCCGTGCCGATATGTTTCATCTCGCTGACGGTGCCGGCGCTGGATTCAGTGCGGGGAACCATCCACGTCAGTTCCGGGACCAGAACATCCACCAGGAGATATTCCTTCGGCCAGTCCTGGGCGACCAATCGCCCGTTTTCCTCCACATGAACATCGGCCTGCAAGATGACTTTGGTTCGATTGAGCTGGGCGATACGAATGGCCGCCACCGCCGCCTCGAGGCCCACCTTGGCGCTGACAATGCAGACGTCGGCCGAATTGATCAACTGTTCCACCAGAGCACAATCCACTTCATCGTGGCATAAAGCCCGATTGGCGCCCTGGGAGATGCAACTGCTGTTTTCTCCCTGCGAATCCACCATCGTGACGATTATTCCCGTACTGATGGCCGGCGCTTTATAGATGAAGTTGGTGTTGACTCGATAACGGTCCAGGCTTTCACAGGCCAGAGCCCCGAACACATCATCCCCCACCTTGCCGAGCAGATGCACCTCACATCCGCACACGGCGGCCTGCACCGCAATATGGGGGCCTGAGCCCGTGGCGACACAGGAGAATCCCGATCCTTCCACGGTCTGTCCCGGTTCGGGAAATCTGCGGCACCGAACGGCCATATCCACATAAATCGGTCCCAGCACGACGACTCTCGGAATCCTTCCTGCCATGGCTACCTTCCTGTAACTTAACGTTCGTGCGGCCGACAGTATAGCTTTGTTCTTCTTCGACGCAAACTCTTTTTTTTTGTCTTTCCACGCATTGGGCCTGTTTCCACAAAGTGGTATACTATTCCAAAACCGATTCGACAGGAAAAGGATAAGCCAGCGATGAAATATGGAATGGTGATCAATCCGGCCTCGGGTCCTTTGACCCGGAAGGCCAAAGGGGCCCTCGTCGAAAAACTCAAAAGTATTCTGGGGCACGACTGTCGGATAACAGGTCTGGATACACAAACCAAACACCAGCTTGTCGAGGCGGCGAGGGACCTGGCCGGCCAGGCCTCCATTCTCATCCTGGCCGGGGGGGACGGCACATTTTCCCAGATCCTCAATGCCCTGGGGACCGATCCCACCTATGCCCTCCTGCCGATCGGTTCGGCCAATGCCCTTGCCCGGACCCTGGGTCTGTCGAAAAAACCTCTCCGGGCCATCCGGCAAATTCAGGAAGGACAGGTTCGAACGATGGATCTGGTTTGCTGCGACGGCAGCCGGCTTGGCGTGCTGACCGCGGTCGGAATCGAGGCGGATATCCTGTGCCGGCGGGATCGCCTTCTGGCCAGAGGTTTCCGCGGGGCAGTCCCCTACTTTATCGCTACCGCTCAATCCATACGATATTACCAACGGACGGACATCACCCTGCGACTGGATGGGCAGGTACGACAGATTCCCCGCGCGGTGTCGGTAATCGTATCCAAGATTCCCTCCTACGGTTTTGGATTAAACCTGATCCCGCAGGCACAGGTGGACGATGGCATGTTGCATATTCTTACGGGCAATGTCGGAAAACTGCATCTGGCCTGGGCTTTACTCAAGTCTTTCGTCGTTCCCAACCGTACAGGGCTGTATTTACACGGAACCAGGCTTGTGCTGGAAACCGCCCAGCCCCGATGGCTCCAGACCGAAGGAGAATTATACCGGCAAGGAACCCTTTTTACGTTTGAAGCCCTTCCAGGGGCTTTAAAGATCATCCAATAAGCAGGCTTGCTATCTCATGAAACTGCCTATATGATGCTCCCCGATAAACGACAGGGAATGACAATAGATCACGAACCGATGGATTCGGGAAAACAGGAGGCCCAGAATGCCCGCAGAAGACAAGCTGAACTGCCTGAAAAATCTGATCGCTGTCATGTGTTGCGATGGCACGATCAGCGAAACCGAAAAAAAGTTTCTGGGCAAGGCGGCCCGACAGCTTGAGGTGTCCATAGAAAACTGGAATGCGCTTTTGCGACAGGTTCAGGAGGAACAATTTCCCGTTTACCCTATTCATGCGGCGGACAAAGCCCTGGCCACTCTGCGGGCCATGGTCCTGATGGCCAAGGCCGACAAAAAAGTGGACGAGAAAGAAAAAGTATGTCTCATGCAATTCGCCAAATCGATTGGTGTGACGGCTTCGGCGTGGAATCAGATCATCCGAAATATCGACAGCGCGGGCCTTTTCGAACCGTTTCAAACCCTATCCATCGGCTCGATTCTCCTTCTCAGGGATGATTTTGAACACATCGATATATTTCTGCAGACGGCCAAAGAGCAAGGCGCCTGCGTTCAGGTCAGGAGTATCCAGGAGTATCTCCAGGATGCAGGGATTTCGGCCGATGTCGTTTGTTTCCATGCCGCCGCGGATTACACTGCCTCCGTGAACCGATGTAAAACACTGCTGGGCAAGGCCGGCGACAAACTGATCTGCCTGCTGACCCGCTGGCAGGGGATGCAGGTACAGTACCTGCTGGAAATCGGGCTGCGAAAATGCGTCATTGAGCCCGTCTACCCCCGGGATATCGAAAAGATGTTCCTTCGCAGAGCCATATAAGGATTTTTGGCGGCGGCAAAAGTTTGGTGTTGCGATGATTTTTGAAGCACGGACTTCATTTTGGAAATGGATGCATCCGGCCCAATATGCCGGTCCGATCCTCGACAAAGAGATGCGCGTCACGTCCCGACGTCGGCGGCATTACCTTCTGCGCAGCCTGTATCTGGGCCTTCTGATGCTGCTGATCGTGCTGTTCTGGTTTGAGGCGATGGATTCGTTCGATCCCAACGCTCTGATGACCTCGACCATGTCCGAAACGGGCATGGTCATCATTGCCTGCATTAGCTGGTTTCAGTTTATCGGGCTGCAGATCGTAACGTTCATTCTCCTCAGTACCGCCATCAGCGAGGAGATCGCCCACCGAACCCTACCGGTCCTGATGACAACGCCCATCACCAGCTTTCAGATCGTCACGGGGAAACTGCTCAGCAAGCTGCTGCAATTGCTCCAGTTGTTCGCCGTCAGTATCCCTCTATTGTTTCTGCTGCGCGTGTTCGGAGGCGTTCCCTGGGATTACCTGCTTTCCTCCACATGCATTACCCTGACCACCATCGGTTTTCTGGCCTGTATCACGCTGTACTTTTCCATTTCTTTCAAAGAAGCGTATCTGGTAATGATTTTTTCCGTCATCACGGCAGGCTTTTTATTCGGTCTGATCCCGATCGTATTGTTTTTTCTGGGGCAGTCCTATTCCTATACCGTCTTATATCACTTTGATCTGGAAGACATAGCGGAACTGGCGATCTTCTATCTGTGTCCGTATATGGCGTTTGCCCAGGAAACCGAAGAGATGTTTTTCCCCGGGGGAACCGGGGGGCCCGGCTTTTACTGGCCGGTCCACTGCGGTTTGATGGCTGCTCTGACGATCCCGATCTACCTGCTGGCCTGCCACAAGGTTCGCAAGGCGGCCCGAAAACATATCGTGGCCCGGACGCATCGGAAAGACTATAAAATCCCCACAAGACACCGCAAATCCGACATTTTGTACCGTCCCCTCTTCCTGCACGACCTGATCCGTCGAACGATCGGCTCCGGCATGGTCTGGAAAGAGTTTTTGAGCCCTGTCCTTGGCCGCTGGCGATTTGTCGTCTATGGATTCTTTCTGGTCTTTTTGCTTCTTTTGCTGGCAGGGACGTTTTTAACGATTTTCCTGGACGACATTAACCTGATCGGATTTGTCCTGTTTTCCTCCGTATTGGCCTTCTTTGGTTTGGCGGCCCTGTTCACAATTACGGTCCCGGCGTCCTGCATTACGCAGGAAAAAGAATCTCGCTGCTGGCCGATTCTGCTGACCACCTGTATGACTGATTGGCAAATTCTCGGAGGAAAAACCGCCGGCGTGCTGCGCAGGATCCTTCTGGCATGGTTCCCTTTTGTCTTTATTTTCGCATTAATCGCCTACGCCGCAGGATTCCCCTGGCCCGCTGTTTTTCAGGTGGGTACGCTGGCCCTGACGGCCATCCTTTTCCTGATCTGCTCCGGGATCTATTTCAGCGCTCGGCTGCGGCGGACCACCCCAGCCGTCATCGCCAACCTGGCCCTGATCGGGATCCTCTGGGGCCTGATTCCACTGGTATGCACCGTACTAAATGAACTGTATGGATGGAGAAGCAGCGGTTTTGGCGCCACGATAATCGAAGATACTTACTTTATTCTATGGAGACTGAATCCGTTGGGTCTGGGGGCGATTATAATTGAACATATCAGCCAGGCCCATACTTACGGCCGGGGATATTCACACGACCCTATCTTGAAATACTGGATCCTTTACCTTGTGGCATATGAAACGGCATCGCTTCTGCTGCTGTATCGGGCCAAGGCCAATCTTCGACGACATTGGATAGAATAGTTCTGCCGTAGAGCGAAAGGATTTTGGGATGATGGAAACACAGATGCAAAAGTGGAAATTTTCCCTTTTTCTTTTCCTGACATGGGCCGGAGGGAGCCGGTATACTATGGGAAATGCTCCCGCCGCGACAAACATCGCTCACAGGATAGACCGTCGGGCACTGGTACAACGGCATACTATTACACTGTATCGGCCCGACCCCCTGACTCCGTTAAGTGTGGGCAACGGGGAATTCGCTTTTACCGCCGACATCACGGGGCTTCAAACCTTTCCGGAATTTCATGAAACGGGGATGCCGCTGGGCACACAGTCGCAATGGGGCTGGCACAGTATGCCCAACCCGGAAGGATTGCAACTGCAGGATGTTTTGCATGGATACCAGGTCGCCGGACGAAATGTGCCCTATGCCAGCGATGAAGGTTTTTCCGACGGATATTCGCCGGCGGGAAACTGGCTGCGCGCCAATCCGCATCGGCTGCATCTCGGTCGGATCGGTCTTCGATTCAAATCGTCGGATGATTCATCGGTTGGCATCAACGATATTCAAAATACCGAGCAAACACTGGACTTATGGACCGGCCTGTTAAGCAGCAGGTTTGAACTCGACGGTCAGCCGGTACGTGTTTTTACGGTTTGCCACCCACAACAGGATCTCCTTGCCGTTCGGGTTCAATCGCTGCTTCTTTCGGAAGATCGTCTGGCCGTGTCGCTGGACTTTCCTTACGGCAGCATGGGGTGGAGAAACGCGGCGGATTGGCAAAAACCGCAACATCACAAAACCCTGGCGCAGACAGCGGATCGCCGCGTAGACCTGACCAGGATTCTTGACTCGGATCATTACTATGTCCATGTTTTCTGGTCGAAGGGGACAAAGATTTGTTCTATCTCCGAGCACCAGTACGAATTTCTCGCTCCGGGAAACCAATCGATGGATCTTCTGTTTGCTTTCAGCCCTGAACCGATCGATAAAAATGCCGGGAGCTTCGATGAGGTCCGGGAACTGGCCGCCCGACACTGGAATCGATTCTGGACCACGGGAGGAGCGGTCGATTTTTCTCGATGTGCCGATCCTCGCGCTGCGGAGCTGGAGCGTCGTGTCGTACTCTCGCAATACCTGACGGCGATCCAATGTGCCGGTTCCAGTCCGCCCCAGGAGACCGGTCTGGTTTGCAATAGTTGGTATGGCAAGTTTCATCTGGAGATGCACTGGTGGCATGCCGTGCATTTCGCCTTATGGGATCGCCCGGAACTTCTGGAGCGCAGCTTGCCGTGGTATGAATCTATCCTGGCGAAGGCAAAAGAAACGGCACAAATGCAGGGGTATCAAGGGACCCGCTGGCCAAAGATGGTTGGTCGTGACGGACGGGAAAGCCCCAGCCGGGTCGGAGTCTTTCTGATCTGGCAGCAGCCGCACCCCATTTACTACGCCGAATTATGCTACAGGACCCGCAAGGACAAACAAACCCTGGAACGATACCGTTGCCTCGTTTTTGAAACCGCCTCGTTCATGGCATCCTATTCGGTATGGAATGAAAAGGGGAACCGGTTTGTACTGGGTCCGGCCTTGATCCCGGCGCAGGAAAGCTACGGGCCGATGCGATCGACAAATTTGAATCCGACCTTTGAATTGGCCTATTGGTCCTGGGCCCTGGAAACCGCGCAACAATGGCGATTGCGGCTTGGTCTGAAACGCAGTCCCGACTGGGATCGAGTCATTCAAAAGCTTTCAATGCCAACGATAAAAGACGGTGTTTATACCGGTATCGAAACGGAGCCTTTTACGATTTACCGGGATCATCCATCCATGGTGGCCGCCTATGGTTTCGTTCCTCCGACACCGTTGATTGATCCTGCCATCATGCAGAAAACGACGGATCATGTGTTTTCCAAGTGGGACTGGCCCAGCACATGGGGATGGGATTATCCTATGCTGGCGATGACGGCGGCTCGTCTTGGCGAACCGGGAAAAGCGGTCGACGCCCTGTTTATGGAATCGCCTAAAAACCGCTACCTGGCCAATGGGCATAATTACCAGTCATCGCGTCTGCCTCTCTATCTGCCCGGAAACGGCGGTTTGCTCACAGCGGTGGCCATGATGGCCGCCGGCTGGGATGGGGGGCCGGATCGTCCGGCGCCGGGTTTCCCCGACAACGGGAAATGGAATGTGCAATGGGAAGGTCTTCGACCAATGCCGTAGAAATGAGGCATAAACAATGATAATCTTAAAATTCATGAAAGTCGAAATTTCTCTTATTATCCTGATCCTCGTTTCCGTCCTCTCAGGGGCGAAAGCTCAGGAAATGGCGATGAATTCTGCAATCGAAGCTTCTTCCAAAAGATTTATCTGTCTTTCGCAAAATCGGCAAGGTTTCGTCATTCAGGGAGACAATCATCCTTTTACTCCATGGGGATTCAATTACGACCATGACGAGCAGGGACGTTTGCTGGAGGATTACTGGGAGACGGAATGGAGAAAGGTGGAAGAAGACTTTCGAGAGATGAAGGAGTTGGGTGCCAATGTCGTCCGTATCCATCTTCAGCTTGGCAAATTCATGTCGCAGCCCGACCGGCCCAGTACAGCCGCCTTGCAACGACTCGGACGTCTGACTCAAACGGCTCAGGATGTAGGCCTTTTTCTCGATATCACCGGCCTGGGCTGTTATCACAAAAAGGATGTTCCCTCCTGGTACGACACCCTTTCGGAACAGGCCCGCTGGGAAGTTCAGGCCCGGTTTTGGGAGGCAGTGGCCAAAACGTGTGCTGCAAGCTCTGCTGTTTTTTGTTATGACTTGATGAATGAACCCGTTCTGCCGGGGGCAAATACAAAAGAGACCGAATGGCTTTTGGGAGAGTTTGGAGGTAAATATTTCGTCCAGCGGATCAGTCTTGCTCTGGAAGGGCGAACCCGAAAGCAAGTTGCCAGGGCATGGGTAGACCGCCTTGTATCCGCGATTCGAAAGCATGATTCCTGTCATTTGATCACGGTGGGAGTGATTCCGTGGGTACACGTATTTCCCAAGGCCAGCCCTTTGTTCTATTCCCCGGAAGTCAGTGAAAACCTGGATTTCGCCAGCGTTCATTTCTATCCGGATTCCGGGGAAGTTGACAAAGCCCTGACCGCCCTGAAGGCCTATGACATCGGCAAACCGCTGGTGATCGAGGAGATGTTTCCGCTGAAGTGTTCCGTGTCGGAACTGGGGACATTCGTGGAACAGTCCCGATCTTTTACGGAGGGATGGATCAGTTTTTATTGGGGCAAGACGCCCGCAGAATGCAAGCAGTCCGGACAACTGGCCGATGCGCTTCTGTATAACTGGCTGGAATATTTCACAACGAAAGCCAAAGAGATCAATCCGCTCACGCTCACGATGCCATTGTCTCCGAGAGAACCTGAGCAAGAGTCAGTTTCAGTCAAAAGCACGCCTTTCGTCCATCCGGGGATCCTGCACAGCCGGAAGGACCTGGACCGAATGAGAGATATGGTACGTCAAGGGAACCAGCCATGGAAAAGCGGTTATGAGATACTTGCGAAGCATCCGCAATCTCAACTTGGCTATCAGCCTCGCGGTCCGTTTGAAGAAATCGGCCGAAATCCCAACGTTCATACCGGCCAGTTCGATCAGGATGCCAATGCCGCCTATCAGTGCGCCGTCCTGTGGTATATTACCGGCGATGCTTCCTATGCAAACCTGTCGAGCAGGATTGTCAAAACATGGGCATCCACGGTGAAAAGGGTCAGCGGAAAGGATGCCATCCTGATGGCCGGTCTGGGCCCGTTCAAAATGATCAACACCGCCGAGATTCTTCGCTATACGTATGACGGCTGGAGCGAGGCCGATACGCGGATATGTGAACAGATGTTTAAAAACGTGATCTACCCGACGATTAAGGACTTCGCCACATTCGCCAACGGCAACTGGGATACGGCATGCATCAAGACCATGATGGCCATCGGGGTTTTTTGTGAGGATCGGGATATTTTCCAGCGGGCTGTCGACTATTATTACGCCGGTTCGGGGAACGGAGCCATCACACACTACATCATCAACGAAACAGGGCAATGCCAGGAAAGCGGCCGCGATCAGCAGCACACACAACTGGGGCTTGGACATCTGGCAGAAGCCTGTCAAATCGCCTGGAATCAGGGTCTCGATCTGTATAATGCAGTCGATAACCGCTTATGCAAAGGATTCGAATACACAGCCAAATACAATCTCGGCAATGAAGTACCTTTTGCGTCCCATATTGACACGACCGGAAAATATCGTCATACGAATATCTCTCCCCGTGATCCCAAACGATTTCGCCCGATCTGGGAGATGGTCTGGAATCACTATCATATTCAAATGGGCCTGGATATGCCTTATACCACGCAGACGCTTGACAAAATACGGCCGGAAGGCGCTGCTCATGGGGCCGATCATCCGGGCTTTGGCACCCTGCTGTTTTCTTTGCCGACCGAAGCGGATTCCGCCGCTTCCAATCTGCCTACCGACTATGTCGTCGGCGCCGACTTATCGTTTCTAAAGCAGGCCGAAGACCGAGGCGTCGTCTTTAAAGAGGGCGGAATCCCGAAACCCGCCCTGCAGATTTTTCGCGACCATGGATACAACTGGATTCGTCTTCGGCTTTTCCACACGCCCTCTCGGTTGCCCAACAACCTTGCCTATACCATCACACTGGCCCAAGAAGCAAAGCAAATGGGATTTCAATTTCTCCTCAACTTCCACTACTCCGACACCTGGGCCGATCCTGCTCATCAAATCACCCCAAAGGCATGGCAAGACAAGACGCATGACCAGCTTATAAAGGCCGTCAGGGAGTACACCACAGAGACGATTGCCGCCTTTCAAGAGGCCGGCGTCCTGCCCGATATGGTGCAGATCGGAAACGAAATCACCCCCGGTATGCTCTGGCCGGACGGCAAGCTGCCCGAACACTGGGACAACTTTGCCGAGTTGCTCCAGGCCGGAATCGAGGGAGTCCGCGCCGGCAGCGGAAAGGAATCCTGCCCACAGATTATGCTGCATATCGATAAGGGCGGAGACAAAAAGGCTACCCAAGGGTTTTTTGATAAAATCGCTTCCTACTCTATTCCCTACGATGTCATCGGGCAGTCGTTTTATCCCTGGTGGCACGGGTCTTTGCAGGATCTGAGCGAAAATATGGCCTTCATGGCCAATGCCTATCAAAAGGATATCATCCTGGTAGAGGTTGCCTACAATTGGCGGCCAGCCGAATACCGGGGCAAACCGGCCCCGTTCCCGGAAACGCCCGAGGGACAAAGGCAATTTCTGGAGGAGGTGAACCGGGTTGTCCTGGAGACGCCCGGAAATCGCGGTAAGGGGATCTTCTGGTGGGAACCGGCCGTGACCGGAGGCCTTCGCAACCGGGGCTTTTTTGACGACGAGGGGAACGCCCTGCCCGTGATAACCGTGTTTGACAGAAAACAACTGTAAACCACATCAATCAATGGTTCGATTCATCGTTGCCGATTTTTTTTATCTGAATTTGCTGCCAGTTCGACCTAATCTTCTTGCCGAATCGCCCCGTTGACAGTAAGGTATATGAAAATTGTTACAAGTAAATACTTGGTATATGGATACCGGGAAGAGTGACCGAGCGGCTTAAGGTGGCGGTCTTGAAAACCGCTGTGGGGAAACCCACCGGGGGTTCGAATCCCTCCTCTTCCGATGCATGGAGATTAGCAGGACTGATGATCTCCGATTGACTCATTTTATCGATCTTCAATAATTGCTTTTCCCTTTTCCGCATCGACGAATTTTTCCAGGGCCTTCTGCTGGGCCTGCTCGGTCAGGTCCCGCACGATCACCTCGCGGACCTCTTCGAACGGGCAGGGAATAGCCGGTTTTTTTTCCGTTACCTTGGCGATATGATACCCGAACTCAGTCTGGAAGATCTCGCTGATTTGCCCCGGCGCCAGACCGAAGACCACATCGTCGAAGGCTTGCACCATCTGGCCGCGGGCAAAAAAACCCAGATCGCCGCTGTTGTCCGGGCAATCCGAATGCCGAGCGGCCATCTCGGCAAAGTCCGCTCCGGCCTGCAGTTCCACCAAGACCTGACGCATTTCGGCTTTCACCGTTTCCGGATCGGTCGCGGGCGTAGGATGACGGACGATATGCGAGGCCCGAATCATTTCGGGGATGGTGAAACGATCCATATTCTTTTCGTAATACTTTTTGATCTCCTTTTCGGTGGGCTGGGAGGCCTGCGAGGTAATCTGGGCGATCTGCCGTTCCATCCGCAGCCGTTGGGCAATGTCGGCCTTCACCTGCCCTTCCTGGTCCGCGGCCAGTCCGGTATTTTCAAAAAACTGCTCCCTGCCCCCCGCCTCGCGTATCAGGTTGTCATACGCATGATCGATGACCTCGGCAGGCGGTTCAGGGATATCCCGAAGAGCCGCTTGACGCATCAGGACTGCTTCCATTACGTTTTCACGGGACCAGTCCAGAAGCTGTTTTTCCCGTTCCTCCACAGGCATATCGGCAAAGACTTGTTCATACCGGGGACGCAGCTTTTCCGCCTCGGCCCGGATTTCCTTCTCGTCGATCTTTTCCCCGTTGACATACAGCGTCATAGGCAATCTCCCTTTATCAATAGATTGTATCAACCATGGAAGGATACCATATCCGGGGAGGATTTCCAAGCGCCAATCCGTACTCCCTCGATCCAGCCGCAGAAGATCCCCTGCGGGAATCCCGCTTGGCTATCCGACGGAATAGTCCTCTGTAGTCACGGACCCATTGGATTCGTTTGCCGTGAACCTTGTCGGATGTATCGAGCCGCCGGCTCGCGGGAAGACCTAATTCAACCAGTGCCACAGGAACAATTCCAGATCCGCCGCGTCAATTCGCCCGTTACCATCGAGATCGGCCCATCCGCATTCATCCGGATCTGCGCAATCTTGCTGCATCCAGAACTCGCTGAATTTTATAAAATCGGTCAGATCGATATCTTCGTCGGCGTTCATATCGCCGTACTCGGACATTGTACCCGCATAGGCATACCGGGCCAGAACCGTATGATGCGCCTCCAAAGGAATCCGAATCGTATCGATCGAATCGGTATAGTATTCCGCCGGAAGATCATTCCCGCTGGGCCGGACCCACTTATCAAACCGCCACCCGCCGACAAGTGCGGGGGCTATAATCGTTACTTTCCGAGAGCCGAATAGGGACCGTTCATACACCCTGGAAAACGCCCCGATCCCATCCTGCCGCCCATTGATATCCTCGGTATCCACAACAAAATAAGGCAGGATGTTTTCCGGCTCAAGGCGGTTGGCGATTACGACAGTAGGCGCGTTGGCGGCGGCATAGTCATATGACACCTTCAGGGTAAGCCCGCTGATCACGATCGGATCGCAAAGGCCGGTGTTTTGTTCGGTGGTAATCGTAATGTCGGCCCAGGCGGAAGGGCGAGCATAGATCATCAGGTTATCGATCTGGGAGCCCAGGATCGATCGTAGGAGAGATTCGCTCGCTTCGCTGGGGCGTGTCGGAGTTATGGCAGGATTCAGCGGATCGGCGTTGAAGTCGAACTTGGTGGACCAGGATTTTTTATTCCGCTCCCGAACCGTGTCCGAGTCATACTGATAATGATGGAACAGATACACCTGGCCGTCTTTCTGTGCGCCGCTCTGGCCGGAGCGAATGAGGCGGGAAACGCCGGAATGCTCCATGCGAACCGTGATCCAGTTCACGCCGCAGCCGGTCTGCACCTCAACCGGGATCAATTGATGGACCTGAAGATCGACGATGCGCAGGTCCCGCTCTTCCTGCCCGAAAATCCCCCGCTCGAACATATTGATCGTAATGCGTCCCTGTTCATTGAGCCGGGCGATTTCTTCCGAGGTCAGACTGAACGTATGGGCAGTGGACAATTCCCCGTCGATTCGTCCATCCATAAACCGGTCCATGATCTCATCGGCGATATTGTAAAACAGCCCTTCGTGTCCCGCTGCGTTGCTGGTCAGGAGCAATCGCAATGCCGTAAAGTCGTCCGGGCTCAACTCGCCGGTGCTGGAAGCGATGTCGAGGAACTTGGTTTCGAAGACGTCCAGATCCAGCGGCGCTCCCTGATACGGCTCCAGCAGGCGGTATTCGTAGGCCTTAGTCATGTAGTAATGATACTTCATCAGGCGATGCCGAGCCCGGCGTTTCATATCCTGTAAATACACCTTCGCCCGGGGATCCAGAATTTCGGCGGCCTGGCCGGCCTGGCGATTCAAGGCATCAATGGCCAGCAGGTTGTGCCGAATCGTATTGGAAATCTGCGCCGTTTTCTGCATGGCCATGGCCAGATGATCGGTAAAAAGCCGCTTCTGAGCCATCAGCTCGACCACATCGTCGATCAGGCGGTTAAACTGAGGATCGGCCTGCTTGATCTTATGAAGTTCATTCCCCACTTCCTCGTTGCTGAGTTTAGTTTCCTTGAGATTGTCCTTTAAGGCTCCCATATTGGAGGCGATCTGCGATGAGGCATTCCGTAAATTTTGCAGATAATCTCCCAATTCCTCTTCGGTCTTGTCGCTGATGGTTACATTCGAATCCGTCATCCAGTTGTCCATGGCCGTGTCGAAATCGAGACTGCCGAATTGCTTGGTAATATCCTGGCGATTGACAATCTCCGGCCAGGCCTCGTCGGAAAAGAATTCCTCGGTAATGGAAGTCATCAGCGTACCGGCTCCTGTGATCAGAGTGCCCTTCCAGGAACCCTCCGCCAGCGGAGACATTGTAAGCACGGATCCCAGAATCCTCGTCGCCTTTTTCCACCATGGCACTTTATGGCGGTCTTTGACATTCTGCTGGGCCTGCTGGAGCAGCTCCTGCTCCTTCTGCTGCAGGGCCGCCATGACCGTATTGGTCCGAATCTGGATATCCTGTGATTCGGTGGAAAGCGCCGAGATCAACCGTGGAATATCTTCATACTGCTTCTTCAAATCGTCAATCTGTGTTTTGAGGGTTTTGCGAGCCGTCTCCAACCCTTTTAATTGTTTCTCCGTATCGTTGAGAGCCCCTCCCAGCCAATAATCCAGATAGAGAACCTGCAAAGCCTGATCGACCTCCCGCTCGAAGGCGGTCTTGGTGATCTCGAACGACAGCATAGGGGCCCAGCCGGGCGGATTGCCGAAAAAGTCCAGCCCATTTTCCATCTGATACAGATAGAGAAGGATCTCATCGCGAAGCTGTTCGAATTCCAGTTGCGACTGCTCGGAAAGCTGGCCCCAGGCCGCCGAAGCCATATATTGGTCCAGTGGCGAAAGATACGCTTCGAATAAAGCTTGCGCCTCTTCGGCATACCGGTATAAATACAAATCCTTGGCGTATCCAACCACCATTTTCAGCACATGGGGGTGCAGCCAGGAGAAGGCATGACCGACCCGGTAGAATTGCCCGTCCGGCCCGGTCCAGTAGTACGGTTCGGGGGCCGGAGAATCGCCGCCGAATCTTGAATACGTATAAAAATACCATATATTTTCATGATAATACTGTTCAAATACAGGATAGGGGGAACCCGCGTTGCCGCCGTACATATCGTATTCCGCGTGCAATTGCTCGGCTATATCCGGCTGGGCCAAACCACCTGAATTGACGATATAACGGCGCAGATCGAGATTCGACTGGACATCGCCTCCCTGGCCTCCGCTTCCCGCTCGTCCCGAGGTTATAGCATCTTCCCCGGTTACATCCGTCCAAACGGTATACCCGGAGCTCCTGCAGTAGCATACATTCGGCCGGTTTACCTCGACGACATTGGGCCACAAGACCGGACAGGACCCGCAGCTCGTCAACGGCGAAAGAAGCTTTCCGTTGGCGCCATTACGCCCCATTCCCGGTTTTTGCCCGTTGCCTCCTCGGGCTACGATACGACCGGTCAGGTCATTCTCGGAATCGAATGTCTCCACATGCAGCGTAACCGCCCCCCCCTTGAGGCCGTCGGCCCCGTCGTCGCCCGTATCCCCGGAGACATTTGGATTGGCGTCCGCCGCGGGGATCGTAAAACCATAGGGTGTAGTATCGATCCGCGCCGACGGGCCTTCGAAGCAAAGGCGGCGGGCATATATCGTCACATGGGTCTGAGGCAGACTCAGCGGATCGCGCACAATGACCTTGTCCGCATAGATAATCATTTCCCGAATGTCATTTCGGTTATGATAATAATACAGATCGTTCGGATGTCCGGATTGGAAGACGATATCCTTGCCGTACAGATGGATTGTCCAGGTGGCGCGCTGCTGGGTATTGAAAAATTCGGGATCATTCTCGAACTCTTCCTTGATGATAAAATCTTCACTTTCCGGATCGGGAATCGGCTGGGTCGGCTCGTCGAACAGGACAAATTCCTGTGGCAAAGCAACGAGGGGAGTAATTTCCATCGTCTGGGACGTAGTCTGATCCTGGCTCTGGGCAATGAAGGTAACCGAGAAGGGATTTTTATCCTGAGGATCGGGGCTATAGCAAAAGTGCCCCGTCGCCGAATCGAACAGGATCGTCCCTTGCGGATTTGCCGTACAGAAATAACTATACGCGATTTGTCCGGGCGCCCCTTCGGTCCCCACATAAAATTCCAACTGGCCGTCGGCCTGAACATCCATCGAGGGGATCTGTCCGATAGAGAAATGGAGCGACTTGTACTGTACTGTAAGCGAAGTCTGTCCGTCGCCGACGACACAAACGGAAGTTGCTTGCGGTTCCAGCCAGCCGTTAACCGGCTTGCAGACGATCTCATGGCTGCCCGCAGCCAGACCTTCTATCGTAGAGCCGGATTCCAGCCATTGACCGTCTCCCAGCGACCAGCGTGCCCCGTCAGCAAGAGCCTGCTCCGGAAGGATCGTCACTGTCAAGGAACCTGGGACCACCGGACGATATTCCAGTTCATAGGCCCCTATGTCCACTGCGCCGTACAGAACACGTGGATTACCCGCCAGATCGGTTTCAGACAGAAAATCATGAATCTGCCAGGCATCATGCGCTCCGGCGTTAAAACAGGGTGAACCCTCCAAAAGGCGGTAATCCCCTGCGACAGGATTGCGAAACTTTGGATCCGCTCCGCCGATATGACAATTCACGAACTCATACGGCCCGCCAGTCCAGTGAAATTCATCAGGTCTATAGTTCCCGCTATTACCCCAGACCAGAGTGTTGATCAAGAGCCATTTCCCATTCCAGCAACCCAATCCCCCTCCATAATTCAGAGTGCTGTTCCCCGTGATCGTACAGTTGAGGCAGGTCACCGATGGTCTTTCCTGGGAGGATACGGAGTTTTCTATCCTGATTCCTCCACCGTCATTGGATGAGGAGTTGCCCAGGATTAAGCAATTAGTCACGGTGGGATTGCCCGAATTTTCCACCACAATACCACTGTTGCTGTTATACGAAATCGTACAGTGGTCAAGGACAGGCGAGGAATTCAAACCATAGACGCCCGCTCCGGAGTTGCCGCTGATCAGACAATCCTGAAGCAAGGGCGAGGAACCGTTTTCGCCATAGAGGCCTGCACCTCTGCCTCCCCACTCGCTGTTGCCGGTTATCACACAGTTTATGATCGTCGGAGAGGAACCGGAACAGAAAATTCCCGCCCCATTGGTCCGCAAGGGCTTGAAGCCCCGGATCGTAAATCCGGACAGCACGGAATCCCGACCTTCCCCATTATTGAAGAGAAAACCTTGGTCAAAATTGCGTCCTTGAATAATACAGTTGGCGGGGCCGTTTGCCGAACGCAGGGTAAACGCCTTGCCCTGGAAACTGATGGAACGGCAGTTGTAAATCCCATCCGGCACCGTCACGATGTCTCCATTCTGGACCTTCTGGGCAAGATAACGTATCCATTCCCCCCAATCCTTATCCGGTTCGACAACAGAGACGTCCAATCCCTGAACCTCAATAGCCCCCATATCGACACGAGTACGACAAATCCGATCTTTCTCAACCATATCTATTGCTGGAAGTCCGGAGGCGTCATTCGTTCCCGAATCAACGCAGGGGCTCAGAGGACTAACGTACCACAGATAGTTGGATTGGAAATAGCTAGCGCTATCGATCAAACTATAATTCCCTCCAATGGCATCAACAAAACGAGGATCGGCATTGATATTCCCTGTGCCCGCGTATCCTCCCTGAATATCGGAGTAGGTAATGACAGCGGCGTCTCCATCGAAGGCAACCTGCTCCGGAGCATTCCCCCAGAGGATACAATTGCTCAGAATGGGCGCCGGAGATCCATTGGAATATACCCCGCCCCCGGCCAGGGAGGCCGTATTGGAAACGATCGTGCAGTTGGTCACGACCGGACTTGCAAAAAGACTGAAAAGTCCCGCGCCATAGGGGGCGGCGTTGTTCTTCAAAAGGCAATTGACAATCATGGGCGAAGAATAGAGGCAAACGACAGCGCCCCCGTCCACGCTATTGGCCCTGGTGATGGTCAAACCTTCCAGTACGGAATTCGCCCTTTCGCCTCGCCGGAAGATCACGCCGAAATCCTCGCCCGCACAATCGATAACACATTCTCCGGCTCCGGTATGAGCCCGGACTGTAATGGCTTTTCCCTTACAATCCAGCCCGCCGGGATACGTCCCCGGCTCGACCAGAATCGTATCGCCGTAACACGCCCGGTCAATGGCCTCCTGAATCGTCGCGATCTGCGTGGGAACTACCCATATATCGCGTCCGTATTCATAGGCGCCCATGTCCACAGCGCCGTCGGTATATCGCAACCGCCCTTCCATATCCATTGGCGGCAATCCATGGCCGTCGTTCCGGCCCGCCCCGATGCACGGAGAACCCTCCATGAGATGAAAATCGCCGATTTCAGCATCAACGAACAAAGGATCTGTGTCGCTGTTGGAATATCCGCAGCTCCACGGAGCGTCCAGATTCGAATAGGTCACAGAAATATCGGTACTATTTGTTTCTGCATAAAGGGGATCGGTTCCGTTGTCTCGAAGAATGCTGTTAGCGACTACTACCCGGCCATTCGTTTGACAAGCTATCGCTCCACCATGCTCCTCCGGCAGGGCCTGATTGAACAGGATCGTGCAATGCAGCGCTGTGATCGAAGAAAACTCTCCACAGAAGATTGCGCCACCAGTCTGCGCGGTGTTACTGTGAATAATACTATTGATAATTGTCGGCCGGGCGTAATCGAAAGCCGCCAGCGCTCCTCCCTTGTCGGCCTGGCTGGAGGTGAGAATGCAATTACGAATCACAGGACTGGCCCAGTTAGAGCAGAGAATAGCGCCGCCCTCTTGCTCGCCTGCCCCGCCGCGAATGGTGAAACCTTCCAATATTGAAGCTGCCGTCTCGGCGTTTTCGAAGGTCACTCCCCGACCTGTGCCCTGACAATCGATGATGCAGAATGACGGTCCAAACTCGGAACAGACAATAATACCCTTACCCTGGAAATAAAGGTTGCCCGGATACGTCCCATCGGCCACAAGAATCGTATCCCCGCTGACGGAGGCATCGATGGCCTCCTGAATCGTATTGTATTCCGTAGGCACATGACGCACCCGGCTGTATTCATAGGCTCCTACATCAATCTGACCGTATTGAATGCGAGGTTTACCGTCTTGATCGGCAGGCAAAGTATGTACGGAATTGTTCCCGCGATTGAGGCAGGGAGAGGTTTCCTTCAAACGATATTCTCCCTCTCCTGATTCTACAAACTCAGGATCGAGATTGACATTTCCGGTTCCTGCGTATCCGCCCTGGACGTCACAATAGCTCAAAATGGGCAGCGAACCGGTCCCGCCGATGGCATGAATCTGCACCGGCGAGTTGTTCCAAAGGATCGAATTGCTGACCGTTGCCGCCGAATACAGGCAGTAAAGCCCGCTTCCTTTGCCGCCTGTTCCGCCCGGCGGCTGGATTGTCCCATTGTCCACAATCGTGCAGTTGTTGATCGTTGCTGGCGAATAAAAGCACGCAATCCCAGCCCCCTGGTAGCCCAGATTGCCCTGCACCGTACAGTTGATAATCGACGGCGATCCACCCAGACAATAAATCCCGCCGCAGCCGGCCTCATTGACATTGTCGCGAATAATGCAATCCACAATAGAACCGGTGCTTTGACGAAATACAACGGCGGCTCGTTGCGGATCGAACATCGCAACACCGCGGATGGTGAAACCCTGCAGTCGGGCATTGTTTTGAAAAAACCATACAACCGTACGATCCAGAATGCAGTGTTCCGGCCCGTTCACGGAACGAATCGTAATGGTTTTATTGATATGAAGGTAGCCCGGATAGACGCCATCGGCAACCAGCACGGTATCGCCGACGGAGGCCGCGTCGATAGCCGCCAGAATCGTACCATACTGCTGAGGAACATAAAGAATGTTCGGGCCGGACTCATAGGCTCCCAGATCGACGGCGGCGCCAAGAATCCGCGTCTTGCTGTCCCGATCCATTGTCGGGATCCCCGCCGCGGCATTGTTGCCCACGTTAAAACAGGGGGAACCTTCCAGGAGGTGATAATCGCCGTAGAGCGGATTGGCAAACAACGGATCGGAATTGAGGTTGCCGGCGCCGGTATAGCCATCCTGTACATCCGAATAGGTGATGGTCGCCGGGCCGGAATTGGCTGTCGGTGTGTTGCCCCACAGGATGCAATTAGTCAACGTCGGGGCGTACTGATAATTGCAAAAGGCCCCGCCAACGCCGTCCGATACATTTCCTGCCATGGTGCAGTTAACAAGTTTGGGATACGCCCAGTTGGAAAACAGGCCCGCCCCGGCGCTGCTGGCGTAATTGACAACGATCAAAGAGCTGCTGATCGTCGGACTGGCCCCGGCCGCCGTGGCATATAAGCCGCCCCCGCTGGAGGCCATATTTCCGAACACCGTACAGCGGCTCACCGACGCCTGACAGTTATTCTGGAACGCGATGCCCCCACCCGAAACAGTTGCCTGGTTACTCGATAGGGAACAGTCTATAACGGTCCCTCCGGCTCCATCAAAAACGATACCGCCCCCGTTCGAACCAGCGGTATTATCGTCTATCCTACAACGCTCTATTTTCGGAGAGGAATTATTGTAAATGGCGATTCCACCCCCATGAATCCCCGCATGGTTACCGGTCAGAATATCATCCGTCAGGACAGGGGAAGAAGCATTCACAAACAATCCGCCGCCCCACTGGGCAGAAGAGGTATTCGAGCAAATTACACAACGCTCTATCGTAGCATTGCCGTTCGACAAGCAATAGATCCCGCCGCCATGGTTGTTCATGCCGCTTTGATTGGACTCGATAAGACAGCCTCGAATGACAGGACTGGCATTATTGACGAAGATTCCGCCTCCTGCTCCGGCGGCCTGGCAGGAATTGTTTCGAATCGTGCAATCGATAATCTGTGCATTGGCCGCATTGACAAGATGGATCGCCCCGCCGTTATTGCTGCTGACATTATCGGCAAGAACGCATCCCCTGATGGTCGGCGAGGCCCCCGAACACAGGATCGCTCCGCCATAATCGGCAAAGCCGTGAAGAATCGTGATCCCCTCCAGGATCGAGCCGGCACCTTCGCCGCTGTGAAAATAGAAGGCCCGGGCCTCGTTCTGGCAATCGATCACACAATGATCCGGCCCGTTTTCCGAACGGACCGTGATCGCCTTGCCGAGAAAGTCAAGATTCCGGTTATCAATGCCCTGATAGATCCCATCACGAAGTATTACCATATCTCCCGGAACGGCAGCCGAAAGAGCCTCCTTAATCGTAGTAAAGTCGGCAGGACCGTCGTCATCCACCGTGATTGTGCCGGCCAGCAAAGGAACATAAAAAACAGCCAGGAACAGGCCAAGAAATCGAATCATAGGGGAAGCAGAATTAGAGTCCATACGCCCTCCGCTTGCCGGTTTTAACCCCGGCTATATCGTAAATCGTCGACTCTCCCACCGCACTCTACCTATCTCCCCTGCATGATTGCCTGTGCAAGAGTCAAAACTGCTATGGAAATTTCTATAGGGGAACCCGTCTATTAACGCTTTATTATACGATTTTTCCTACCTTAATGTCAACTGTTTTTATTGAAATAGACACCTATTTGAGGACAGGAAATACGAGGATATATCGTTGCCCCCTTATGAAGTTATTCCAGCAACAGAAAAAGAAAATACGATTACTTTGGATTTGGCATTGCGACTGTAATTTCACCGCTGAAGACCGTTGCGGGATCCCCCCGCTCAGAAAGCGTCCCGGCCAGAATACCGATGGATCGAGGAATAACGCCTCTGTAGAGTTCTTTCCCTTGCAGCATAACCATGACATTTTCGTCCATATCCAACATACGGTCGTTAACGCGGATGATCAGTTGACGGATTCCATCTGCCTGTATGGTAAATTGCTGCCCCTTCACCTCTGCGATCACTACAGCCCCGGCGTGCCGCTCCTGTTCATGTATCGCCAACCAATAAAAACGCGAATGGGTTACATCGTCTTGCCTCCACACAATACGGTTCGGCAGAGGATTTCGCGTATACCCGGCCATCCAGGATAAAGCGGCGGCATCCTCTCCATCGAGCCAATGGCCTTTATTCTCATAGATATTGGTCCAGTGAACGTATCCGTCAGGATCGTCCCTCTGCAGATCGTCAAGTTTTTGCCCCCACTGACGGGCCACTTCATTTCGATTGTATGCCGAATCCTTCCCGCCTGCGTGAATCGAGAAGGCAATGTTTCGCAGGCCCAAAGGAGACGCTTCATTGGGATGGCCGGCCATCATTGCCGCTGCCGCCAATCGATCCGCCATCCGCGGCGCCAACTGATACACGCCGTCGCCCCCCGCCGAATATCCCAGCAGGTACACGCGGTTTGGATTGACATCCTCGAATACGATCAAATTTTCGATCAATCGATCCAATAAGCCGTCCATGTGCGCCTGATGCCACATGTTCCAGCTATCCGTGGGCGCACGGGGCGCCAGATACACGCCTTCGTCCACCTGATAGAGTCGTTTCTGGTTCTCCCACTGCCGGTCATTGACTCGTTTCGGCGCGCTGCCGCCGCCATGCAGGGAGATGAATAGGCTTCGCCCACTATCCGGTTTGTCGCCGGATACTGTGTAATAGAAGGGCATCTGGAGATCTCCCGCCTTTAACAGGCGCGCCTCCATCTCTTCCGCACGGGTTTGTTTGATCTTTTGAACGTGATCGTCCCAGAGCAACTGTTCGGCTTTTTTTGCATGCTCCCGTGTGAGCGCGACGGCGGCAAATCCCTGCTCCCCGAGCGCAAGCCGTTCGTTTCGAGCCGTTTTCAAGTATGCCTCTAATTGCGCTACGGCATGAAGAGACGCCTCCATGTCAAATGGTTTCCGACTGCCTGTTGAAGGGGCCTGTTCTCCCTCGCGTTTCTGCGGCTTTGTATAACGTTCCGTAACGTTCACCGCATGGACGTAATCCGCTCGGCGGTCCCAGACCAGGGGAAACTTTACTCCTGTCGGCTGATAACTGGCGGCGTATATCGCATGCAGACGACTGTCCTTTAGGGCTGTGGCCGCCCGATCCGTAAACCATGCCTGATCCAGTTCCTCTCCGGCTGGTTCCGCAGCGCCCATATAATGCCACTTTCCATCCCAGATTTCCACCCAGGAATGATTTCCGCTCCTGTCGGCCCACTGCGGGGTGCCGGCAAACCGTGCCGGTATGCCAACGGCCCGGCAGGCATCGACCAATACCACCGACAAACCCGTACACGAGGCCATGCCCGCCTGGATTGTTTCATAGGGACTTTGGTCGGCCTTTGGGCGTCCGCGCGAGAATTTGACCTGCAGCATGGAAAATATTTTTTGATTCAATACAGCGGCGGCTCGGCCAGGCGAATCCATGTCGGCCACGAGCGGTTTAAAACGTTCGTAGAAATCCTGCCGCCAATCGTCACGCCGCTCATTGATACTGGCATAAGGGAGCACATCGTTCAGAAATATCTCTTTCGGGATTCTGTCCTTCCACAGCACCTCGTTCCATGCCTGATAGGCAAACCGAATCTGGTTCAACAGAAATTCGGCGGAAAGACTTTTCAGGTCATGATCGGGCATATACGCAATAAGAAACCGGATGCCTTCTTTCTGATTTTGAGGGGCATCTTCAAGAGCTTTCTGAAGCGAAACCGCATTATCCCCGGCTCGCTCCAGGGCCGATTCGATTAGCCCGGACAGGTCCTCCCCGCTAAATACGGGTACACCCTGCAACGATACGAGAAAGAGAGAAATCGTTATGCACTGATAATTCATGATAGATCACTTCTTTTCCTATTTACGAATTCATATAGAGACGTCTCATTCTTGCCTGGTTAACCTGAACTCCATTCCGTTACGTTGAACTACAAATCTCTGAAACCGTCCGGATCGCATCCCGATCGATCAAATCGTACTGATTTTCCGGCGGATACAGGCAGCCGCCGAAGGTTACCCTCGGCCGATGTTGACACGAAGGATCGATTTTTGTCTTGAAAGCGGCTATATGAATCGTTTTAGCGCCGGTTTGTTCGATAACCAGGGCGAGATTGGACGGCTTGATTCCGCCGCCCGGCATAATCTCCATCCGATCGCCGGCCTTTTCGATGAGCTTTTTGATCAGGGGTATCCCTTCCGGCACGGAAGCTTCCTGGCCGCTGGTCAAAAGGCGATGTACGCCCATTTCGATCAGTTGTTCCAATGCTTCAAACGGATCGGGCGTGACATCGAAAGCGCGATGAAAAACGATCTCTTTGCCTGCCTGCCGAGCCATTTCGACAATCGTTCTGCTGCGCCGGACATCAATCGTCCCATCGGGCTGCAAGATTCCAAAGATAATCCCATCGGCCCCGTACTGCAGGGCCGATCGGGTATCCTGCCGCATAATGTCATATTCCACCTCGGTATAGCAAAATCCGCCGCCGCGGGGCCGAATCATGACAATCACCGGAATATCGAGCCTCTTTTTGGCCTGCATGATCGATCCCGGCGAAGGCGTCAATCCGCCAAAAAACATCGAGGAATTCAACTCCACCCGCTGAGCCCCGCCGTGTTGTGCCTCCATCGCATCCTCTACAGAGGCACAGCACACTTCCAGAAATACATTCTTCGCCATATGTTTTCCGCCCGGATATTCACATACCTGAGAATTTTCGAGATCAAATGCAAAACCATTACGACAACATGCGAATCACTTCATTTCCAATTTGCCCCAGATCGATCCCAGGAAAACAATCGCTATGGCAGCCACGGCGGAAAAAACGATCCCGTACAGCATATTGCCATACAAAAAATACCCGGCGGCAAAGACCACACTGTACACCGCCAGACACCCCGCTACCATGCATATAATCCCCCGCGGCAGATCGCCCGGCGTAGCCGCAGACTCGATCGGATCCCCCTCCTGTTCCGCCTTGCAAAGGACGGCATTCCAGCCGTTTCCGCCCGGCCGCACCAGCCGGTAGAACGCCCGCAGCGTCTTATCGTCCGCCGCACGGGTCAATAAGGTCACAACCAGCCAACTCAACGTGGTAATCGAAACGCCGATCAGAAGTTTTACATAAGTCGGCAAAACCGGAAATCCAAACTTGGGATAGGGATAAATGAATTCAAGAAAAAAGGCTATAGTAAACGACACGACCATCCCCGTAATTTCCGTCCAGGCATTAATCCGCCACCAGAACCAACGCAGGATAAAAATCAAACCCGTTCCGGCGCCGATCTGCAGCAGGATGTGGAATGCCTGTAAGGCATTTTTGAGCCACAGGGCGATAATCGCCGCCAATACCATCAAGACAATGGTGGATATTCGACCGATGAGGACCAGCTTTCTCTCCGTAGCCTGGGGATTTACAAAACGCTTGTAAAAATCGTTGACGATGTAAGAGGACCCCCAATTCAGGTGTGAGGCCATTGTGGACATATAAGCGGCAATCAAGGAGGCCACGACAATCCCCATGAAACCGGGTTTCAAAAAGGTCAGCATCGCCGGATAGGCGATATCGTCCTTGATGATATTGTCGGCCACATGGGGAAACGTCGCCTTAATCGAGGCCAGATCGGGAAACACGATCAGCGACGCCAGAGCCACCAGAATCCAGGGCCATGGCCGAACCGCATAATGGCAGGCGTTAAACAGCAGGGTCGCTCCCATCGCATTTTTTTCATTCTTCGCCGAAAGCATCCTTTGCACCAGGTAGCCCCCGCCGCCCGGCTCGGCGCCGGGGTACCAAACGCTCCACCATTGCACCGCGACGGGTATCAGCATGACAGGAACAAAGATATTTAGAAATGAAAAGCCCTGCTCTGTCCTTGCGACAGGAATCAGGTGCAGCTTATCGGATACATTCGGGTGATGGAACAAGCCGGCCAGCCCCCCCACCTCCGGGAGACGACAGGCGACAACCGCCGCGGTAACAGCCCCGAACATAGCGAAACTGAACAGGAGAAAATCCGTGATCAGGACCGAGCGGATACCTCCCAGTCCGCAATAAATCACCGTGACGACCATGGCGACAAGAATTGATTTTATCGGCGAGTAGTTCAACAGCACCCCGCCGATCTTGATGGCCGCCAGCGACACCGTACCCATAATCATGACATTGAAAAAGACGCCCAGATAGAGCGCCCGGAACGCCCGCAGAAATGCCGCCGGCCGGCCGCTGTAGCGGATTTCATAAAACTCGATATCCGTCATGACGCTGGACCGCCGCCAGAGCTTGGCGTATACGAAAACGGTCAGCATTCCGGTCAGGAGAAACGCCCACCAGAGCCAGTTGCCGCTGACCCCGTTATTACGCACAATATCAGTGACCAGATTGGGCGTATCGGTGGAAAAGGTAGTCGCGACCATGGAAACGCCCAACAGCCACCAGGGCATGCTGCGGCCGCCAAGGAAGAATTCGGCCGAACTGCTGCCGGCGCGTCTCGATACAAGCACCCCCACCAATAAAATCACCGCAAAAAAGCCCGCCACAATCGCCCAGTCGATCCTCTGCAACGCCATAGCACACTCCCTTACACGTAATCCGTCTGTCCACTATATGACCTGAAAACCGAATCCACAATAGCGTTCATTCTCTCTTCCTGAACCGTGATCGACTGGATCAGTTTCCTCTGCGTTCGACAACGGTCCAGATTATGCCCCGGACGATGAATCTTATAGTAGACATCGCCGGCCAGATGATCGGTCAGAAATCGAATCATCTGCTCCAACGTAATAAGTTTGCCGGAAAACGCCAGGTATTTCTTTTCCATCGGGGTCAAAAACGCATGCGTCTCCTGCACGAAACCCCGGACCAGGGCTTCAAACATCTCGATTCGCATCGTCACTTTCGACAGATCGCGCTGGTCTTCTTCGGCGGGATTCGTCGCCGTGCGCACCATGTCGCCGAAATCATACAGAGACAATCCCGGCATGACCGTATCCAGATCGACGATGCACACTCCTTGATGTGTCGTTTCATCCAGCATGACGTTGTTGATCTTCGTATCGTTGTGTGTGATGCGCAAGGGAATCGTTCCAGCGTCCACACAATGGAGAAGGATGTCACACAAGTCGGAATGAGCGTATACAAAATCGATTTCCGCTTTGGCCCCGCGCGCCCGATGGCACACATCCGCCCGAACGCTTTGCTCAAAGGCTGTAAAACGTTTCGGAGTCATATGAAAATCCACAATGGTTTCGTGCAGCGGGCTGCCCGGCAGGTCGAGCAGGAGGCGCTGGAACCATCCAAACATTCGGGCGGCCTCCTGCGCCAGTTGGGGCGATTCAAGAGTGTCATACGTAATCGCATTCTCGATGCGATTGTACATGCGCCAGTAATTGCCTTTTTCGTCCCGGTAAAAATCAACCCCATCCCGTGTTTGAATAAGAATAAGCTGGCGCGATGTCAGATCGGAATGCTGCTCGGCGAGCTTTCCCCGGATGTGCTCGGTTACG
The DNA here is from genome assembly GCA_016930745.1 of Sedimentisphaerales bacterium. Taxonomy (GTDB): domain Bacteria; phylum Planctomycetota; class Phycisphaerae; order Sedimentisphaerales; family Anaerohalosphaeraceae; genus JAFGGE01. The sequence continues at coordinate 5,525 of JAFGGE010000002.1, read as the reverse complement.
CGGCGAATATTGTCCATCATGGCGGGAGGATCGACGAACACATGATGATTGATCCGCTGAAGGACATACCTTCGTACACCCTGCTCTGCGCTGCACGTCAGCCCATACGTATCATTGATATGGCCGCTGCCCAACGGATCGGCTTGCAGGAGATGGCCGTCAAGACAAAAATGGGTCGCGATCGATCGGATATCCTGTTCCATCATGTTTTCCAAAGTTGCCTGGGATAGGTTCCTGCCTCGATCAAATCGGCAATACATTTCCGGGCAATCGGCATATCGTTTCGGTAGGTTACGCCAAACCACTTGTCACAAGTCGGCAACACTTTCACCCTTGCCATACCGCTTTTAATCAGGCCGTCGACAATGAGGGTAATAAACATTTCCGCCCTGGGATCATGGCCTTTTTGCATGAGAAACTGTTCAAAGCCGTACGACAAATGCCCCAAAAAAGAGGGATGAAAACCCCAGAGATTCATGGAAACGGTCTCGTCGCCGGTAAGGGCATGTGCTGTACCTGTCTCGTCGATATAACGCGCTTTATGGCCGACTTTTTCAACCGTCGTGCGTTCGGTAATCTCCTTTAGGAATCCCTGGCCATCGTGATGACACACCCCACGGGCGACACTGCCGTATTCACTGAGGGTATTGCGCAGGGTGAAGCCCACCATCGCATAGTCCGTGGCCGAAACCTGTCCGCCGGCAAGGAAATCCGCCATGATTTGAAAGGAACGGACGCCATAGTAATCGTCGGCGTTGATCACGGCGAAGGGTTCGTCGATAACGTCTTTTCCGACCAGAACTGCATGGCCAGTCCCCCAGGGTTTTTCGCGATTGGACGACACTTTGAAAGCGCCGATTTCGGAATTCATCTCCTGATAGACATAGGCCGTTTCCACACAGCCGTCAAACTTGCCGCCGATTTTTTCCCGGAATGGCTGCTCAAAATAATGCCGTATGACAAAGACCAGTTTTCCGAAGCCGGCTCGAAGGGCGTCGTAGATCGAATAATCGATGATAATCTCGCCGTTAGGGCCGACAGGATCGATCTGCTTGAGACCGCCGTATCGGCTGCCCATCCCCGCCGCGAGAATCAGTAACGTCGGCTTCATGGCCATTCCTTACCCGGAGAAATATATTCAGATCCACTGAGAAACGCCCAGCGGCCTGGCATTTTTCCACGCCCCGCGGGTAAAGTCAGGGAATTTCACCGGCGCTCCGCCTTTGGCGATGGATATCTCGCTGAGCGGAATAATTGCGCTCCATGCCGCCGAATCATACACATCGATATCCGGACAAATTCCTTTGCGGAGGGCGGTGATCAGGCGATAATCCTCGATGTAATCCATTCCGCCGTGCCCGGCCCCCTGGGCCTTTTCCTTGATCGCCTTCCAGACCGGATGTTCGTACTTTTCTTTATAGGCACTTAGTTCTTCCCAGTCATGTCCTTTCGTAAGATCTTCAATATGAACGATCTCCGTGGGATATTTTCGCAGCAGACCCCGCAAACCCTGGACAAGAAAATCCCGGCTGTAAGGGCGCGGCAGATTCGTATCGTGCTTACAGATAATCGTCTTTCCTTTTTTGGTCCTGATCAGCGTGATATTCACATCGCCAAGGGCGTATTTCTGGTCGCGCCATTTCGCATAAAACTGCTTGTCCTGGTCGCTTTTGGCGGCGGCATATCGGGCGGCGGCAAACGCATTGAGACCAATGGATTTAGTACACATCGAAACCAGCGTATCGAACGCGTCGCCCCGGTGAATATCCATGCACCACGCCATCGGCCCGATCCCGTGCGTGGGATACAGATTGCCGTTGCGCTGAATCGACTGGTACAGACGCCACATGCCCTGGTAATACGTCGGGTTGATCTTGAGGCCGCGCAAATCGTGCAGGTAGCCGCACTCCCCGTGCATGACCTCGCCGAACAGCCCCTGCCCGATCATGTTCAGGGCGACCATCTCCGTATGGTCATAACAGCAGTTTTCCTGCATGACACAATGTTTCCCGGTCTTTTCGGAGGCTTCCACCAGTTTCCAGCAGTCCTCCACCGAAAGGGCAACGTTCACTTCCGAGGCGGCGTGCTTGCCGTTTTTCATCGCCGCCAGGCAGATCGGCGTATGCCAGCGCCATGGGGCGGCGTTGTAGACCAGATCGAGATCCTCCCGGGCGCATAGGCGTTCGAATTCCAGATCGCCTCCCGTGTATCCGGCCGGCTCAGGAAATCCGGCGGCCATCACCCGTTCCCTGGCCCATTTGACCCGTTCCGGGCGAATGTCGCAGACCGCCGTAATTTGGCAGCCTTCGATCTTCAGCAGATTATTGACATGGCCCGAACCCATGTTTCCGATGCCGACGAATCCGACCTTGATGATGTCTTTCGGAGCGGGATTATGCCCGATCATGCTTGCGCTGCCGGGTCGTAATGTCGCCTCGGCACATCCTGTAAACAACGCGCTGCCGGCGGCCATTCCCAGACTTGCCGCTGTGCCTGTTCGTAAGAAATCCCTGCGTGTGAACCGGTTTGCCATAGAACCTTTTCCTTTCACTGGACTGCTATCGGAAATATTGCACTAGTGTGAGGTATTCTACAGCCGGTCATGAGAAAGTGCAACGAAAACTGTATTGTCTGCGCACGACAACGGCGTACCTTTTACAGGCACGCCGTTATCACTATAAGAATACCCCTCTTTTTCGTCAGTTGAGCAGGCTCTTGGCGATATCGACCGCGGTGGCGGCATCGGCGGCATAGCCGTCGGCACCGATCTTGTCGGCAAAGTTCTGCGTCACGGGCGCCCCGCCGATCATCACCTTGGCGCCCAGTCCCGCCTCGCGGAAGGCCTTGACGGTCTTTTCCATGGCAGGCATGGTTGTGGTCAGAAGAGCGCTGAGCCCTACGATCTGGGCGCCGCTTTCTTTGGCCTTGGCGACAAAAGCGGCCGGCGACACATCCACGCCCGCATCGATCACCTCAAAGCCGGCGCCTTTGAGCATCATCACGACCAGATTCTTGCCGATATCGTGCAGATCCCCCTGAACGGTGCCCAGCACCGCCTTGCCCAGCGGCTCTACGCCCGCCTCCACCAGCTTGGGTTCCAGGATCTCCATCGCCATTTTCATGGCGCGAGCGGCGATCAGAACCTCCGGAATATACACCTCGTTGGCCTTGAAACGGATACCAATGATATTCATACCTGCAATCAGGCCGTCGTTGAGAACGGCTTCCGGAGCCGTGCCTTCGGCCAGGGCCTTTTTCGTGATCTCGACGGCTGTTTTCTGGTCCCCCCGAATGATCGCTTCGGACAATGCTTGTAGATCTGCCATATCTTCCACCTTCAATCAACCATTTCCATTTCATTTGCGGTCCGCGTATTGTTACGATTACCCGTGGGCAAAGCAAGCTTTTTACCCGGAATTTTGCGGATTGTCTCCTTGCCCCTTGCGTCGTGTTCCGAATCCATCCGTTTCTTTGGGCCCGTAAAGCCTCCCGAAAAGCTCTTTCAATTTCCATATTTTTGAGTGGAAAAAAGACGCTCATTCGTTATATTTAAGATTCTTTTTTGGTCCCGGCTGCAAGTGTAGAAAATACGAAAGCAAATGACGTAAGTAAGGTTTGTCAAAAAAGTTAAATCACGAAGGACGCCTATGAGTCATTACATTGTATTGGTCAAACAGGTGCCGGACGTCTCCCAGATCACGGATAATGCCTTCGATCCGGAAACCGGGAACCTGATCCGCACCCGCCTGCCGAGCGTGATGAATGAGCATGACGCCCAGGCGCTGGCATTCGCCCATCAGATGCGTATGCTGTCCGGCGACACCCAGGCCCAACTGGTCTGCCTTTCGATGGGGCCGCCGATGGCCGAAGAGGTGCTTCGTTACAGTCTGGCCCGCTGCGCCGACGATGTGGTTCTTTTGACCGACCGGGCCCTGGGCGGGGCCGATACGGTCGCCACAGCCAATCCGCTGGCCTACGGCGTACGCAAGATCGTCGCCGAAAAGTTCGGCGGCAGTAACGATTATTACATCATCGCGGGGATGCAGTCGGTCGACGGCGATACCGCCCAGGTACCCGCCCAGCTTGCCGAAGAATTGAAGTTGCCGTGCATTGCCTACGCTACCGAAGCCGAATACGACGACGGCAAGTTTCGATTCACCCGCATCATCAGCGGCGGCAGCCAGGTGGTGCAGACCAAAAAGCTGCCCGTCGTCGTGACGGTGGCCAAATATGAATTTCCCGTTTATCCCACCTTTGGCCGAACCCGGCGAGCCAATAAAACCCGGATTTCCCAGTGGACCGCTTCGGATATCAACGCCGAATATATCGGGGTCAAGGGCTCCAAGACAAGGGTGATCCGGGTGTTCCCGCCAGGTAAAACGACACGAAAATGCCGGGAAGTCAAAGACGTCAAAGAACTGGCCCGCCTCCTGATCGAAGCCGCCTCCGCGGAGGTCAAGGCCCAGGAAACCGAGGCCGAAAAGAAAAAACACTACCTGCTTCCGAAGGATCGTCCGGACAAGTTCGACCGATCCTTCGAAGGTCTGGAAAAGGAAGCCCAGGACTATGTCCTGCTGATGGATATCTTCAGGGAAATGGGAATCCATGACTTGTCCCAGATCGACGAGGCAAAAAAAGAGCAGATCGTCGAAAAGGCTGGCGGCGCGTTTCGCGTCAAGGCGCTGGAGGATATGCTGGAAGGGTTTAAGGCGGAAACACCTTCCTATACCGGCGAGGTCTGGGTCTGCGCCGAGCATGATGGAATCATGCCGAATTCGGCCACCTTCGAACTGCTGGGCAAGGCAAGGGACCTGGCCGATTCGCTGAATGTGGACTGCGGCGTGGTGATCGCAGGCGAAAAAGTGCAACCCATGACGAAGGACCTGATCGCCGCCGGGGCCGACAAGGTATATGCCATCGAACACCCTCTGCTGGGGGAATTCGATCCGACCGCTTATCGCAAGGCGATCGCCACCACAATCGAACGGCACAAGCCGCAGATTGTCCTGTACGGGGCGACTCCGCAGGGCCGCGTGCTGGCGCCGATGGTCAGCTATCGCGTGCAATGCGGACTGACGGCCGACTGTACGGGGCTGGCGATCAACGACAGCTCCCGCAAGGGCCAGATCGCCTGCCTGTTCCAGACCCGCCCGGCCCTGGGAGGCAATGTGATGGCCACGATCAGCACGAAGGATTCCGACATTCAGATGGCCACCGCCCGTCCGGGCGTGATGCAGGCCCTGTCCAAAGATTACAGCCGCAAAGGCAAGGTCATCAACGAGCTGGTCGAACTGACCGAAGAGGATGTCAGCCTGCGGATCATCAAGACCGAGATGGGCAGCGGAGAGGTGAACTTCGACGCCGAAGTCATTATCTCCGGCGGCAAAGGCCTCCAGGACCGCACCAATTTTGAAACGAAGATCAACAGCCTGATGAACGCGATCGCCGGCAAGACCGGCGCGACCGTCGAGCTGGGGGCATCCCGCACCGCCGTGGAGCAGGGCTTTGCTGAGCGAATCCACCAG
>JAFGGE010000222.1 GCA_016930745.1 Sedimentisphaerales bacterium | reverse complement strand
TATCTCTTTTCGCAACAGGGCGACATTGGCCGGGCCGGTGGAGCTTTGCAGGCCTCCGTAGCAAAACAGCATCATCTCTTTCGCATCGGCCAGGATCGTCTGGTTGGCCTGTTCCAGATAGGTCTTCTCCGTGGTGCCCAGCCAGTCGAACCATCCGCCGCCGCACTTGTCGCCGCCGATTTCGCCCAGCCAGCGCATGATGAAATAGGCCTCATACTGGACCTTGCCGCCCCATCGAGGATCATCATAATCCCGCGTTTCGGTGCCGACCCAGGTATACTCAAAGTCCTGCGTTTGCCGGACGACCTCGTACCCGCGCTGGTGGAAATTATCATACCATTGCGGGTACTTGATAATATTTTTAACCTTCGGATTTACCTTGCGGGAGGCCGCCAGAATCCGTTGGCGGCTGCATTGCACCATCAGGTCACAGCGGTACTCCGCCCAGCTCTGCTGCCCTTTGGCCTCTTTGCAGGCATCGCATTCACAGTCCGTGAATAGAAAATCGTCAATCATGATCAAATCGAACATCGAAGCGGTATATTCAAAGATCTTTTGCAGCGTTTCCTGTGTGGGCACATCGGTATAACAGGAAATTACGCTCCAGCCTGTGCTTCGTTTGCCGACATGGGTTGGCGTGACGCATCCGGCGACATCGAAGCCGGCCTGACGGAATCGATCTCTGGCCTGCTCCAGGGTTGGCTGCTGGGCCCAGTATCCATCACGGAAGGTTTCGATAAAGACCCGCGTCACGCCGGTTTTTTTGCACCAGTCGATCGCCTGATCGATGCCTTCCTCTTTAGAGAGATAGTCGCGTACATTCTGAGCCGTAAAAAGAGTCGAAATCCGCAGCACATTCTTCTCTCGGTTTCCCAACTCCCAGAGGGGGTAATCCTGGGCAGACAGCAAAGAACAAAAAAGCACAACGCTAAGCGTGGTTCCGAGTACCTTGTTCACAACCGCCTCCTTAGGCTGAAATCGTTTCTTTTCTCGTTCTTTCCGCTACTGAGTCGGACGCCGACGTCTATATTAGATCGCACGCCTCCGGCGGCATCCAATGGGCATCCTTGCCGTCCCATTTTACATTGCATCCGATGGGATTGGTCATCTTCACATCGATTTCCTGTCCGGCCAGCAACTGATCCAGGGCCTTTTCCAGATCGTTCACGGTCGCCTTCTTCGGATCGCGGGGATTATCCAGGGCCCGGCCGGTATACACCAGCCTGCGGTTTGCATCAAATACGAAGAAATGAGGCGTTCGCAACGCGCCGTATGCCCGGGCGACCTCCTGCGTCGCATCGTACAGGTAGACCCAGGGAAACCGCTGTTCTTCCATCCGCACGATCATATTTTCAAAGGAATCTTCCTCGTAGGTATTGGGGCTGTTGCTGTTGATCCCGACAAAGGCCACATCTTTGGGCGCGTATTTTAAGGCGGTCGCCCGGGTGGTTTCGTCCGAACCAAGTACGTAAGGACAGTGGTTGCATGTGAAAAAAAGAACCAGTACCCTGGCGTCGGAAAAACTATCCAGCGAATAAGTGTTTCCATCGGTCGCAGGCAAGGAAAAATCCGGAGCTTTCATGCCAATTTGCAGTGTAAAAGCCATATTCATATCTCCACGTAACCGCTTCGATTCATCGACCCCATGTCGGCAAGCCATTCCATCATAGTATTTACCCATTGTATGGATTCCGTGTTCATTCGCAAAGATAAAAAACCGTCCTTCCATGTACTAAAAAAGACGTTTTTTTGCATTTTCCAGCGAGCAAAACACCGTGATATCCGTATAAGGGGCAAACTAGAAATGGAGACCATACATGACCGATAAACCAGAATTAGAACGGTATTTTGAAGAAACGCATGGCATCGGCGTATTATCCACAGCCGACGGACAGGGCCAGGTGAACAGCGCGATCTATGCCCGTCCTCATCTTCAGGACGACGGAACAGTCGCTTTTATCATGCGCGAAAGACGCACCTACGCCAATCTCGCGGCCAATCCGCAGGCCTGTTACCTTTTTATCGAGGATGGACCCGGATATACCGGCAAGCGGCTGTATATGACCAAAATCCGGGAAGACAGCGATTCTACCCTGATCGAAAAGATGCGCCGTCGTGAAAAACCTCATGCAGGCGACGAAGAGGCCAAAAGCGTAGTCTATTTTCGCGTCGATCAGGTCCGACCGCTGGTGGGCGGATAGGTTCGACAAATCGTTTTTCTAACTTCTGCAGCCGAAAAAACCGCGGATGGATTTGGGGTTATGATCCGGGTTGCATTGTTCCCGATGATGTCTTACAATCGTTGTGCCCTCCCTTGTCGTTGCGGGGCTGAGGAAATTGTCCATGGATCCGGAAAAATTGGAAAAATACAGTTCGGCGATCACTCTGTCGGATATGGAAGTCTTTGTCTTCCCGGAATTGCAGTACAGCCTGGTTCTGGCCAATATCATGAGTCCCATTATCTGGCAGTGGCGACAGGAAGACGCCTTCCGCAAGCTGCATGACAAAAGCCCTTATAAACGGCTCATGCGCCTCAAGCAGTACATCATGGATGAGTATGAGTTTAACCTTGACCTGAACACGTGGGGCCTGACCAACAAGGATGTGGAGTTGAATCGTTTCAGGGATTTTCTCCCGCCGGAAGAGATCGCCCGCTCGAATGCGCTATTCGGTTACACGGGCGATCAATATTATTTTGATGTCGACATCCGACGTCATTTCGGACTGGATCAGTATGACGGAGACAGTATTCCCTATTGGAAAACCGAAACGGTCGAGGCCATGACGGCCTTTCGATTCAAGGACGGATATACGACCGGCGCCGGGGAATGCGTGTCGCTTTCCACGCTGTATGCCGCGGCGGCGTTTATTGTGTGCGGTATTCCCCTCGAGGATATCTTTATGGTCCTGACGCCCCTGCATTCGCAGAACTTCATCGACATCCGGGACGGAGTGATCACCAACAATCGCCGCCTTGTGACCAAAAGCATGTGGTTCAACGGCACCGAGATCAGCAACAAGGCCCAGCGGGCCCTGCGCAACGAACAGGTTACGATTGTCGCCCACAACACCGGTTATGTACATTGTCTATACGATCAGGCGACCATTGATCCGAAGGCCTATGAACGTTTTCAAAATCAGATCGGCGACTATCTGACGGCCGATCTGGATGCCCTGATGTTTGCGAATTTCCTTCGAACGTATCGCCAGTACCATCGGTATTTCCAGTTCTGCCGGCACCGGCGCGGGGAAGCGATGTTCGTACGGGCCGAAGTGCTCTTCGCGTACGAACACGGCAGCGATTACCGCATTGCCGATCATACCTTCGACAAGCTCCTGGATGATGTTTCCAGCGAGGATTATTCCATCTATAAATATCCCGACCGTATCTGCTGTGAACAGCTTATGGCGTTTCTTCGGTATGAGAATATCCATATGCGTCAGGAAAAGGATCGGGACAAACTGGCGGCCTACTTGGCGGTGGTCATGCCCGACAGCGCGGCGTTCGTTAAGGAATTGTATGGATTTATCCATCTGGAGCCGCGCTTGCCTTCCTCGCAGAAACAGTACATCCCCTCCGAACCGATTGTCCTGCATCCCGACATGGACCGTCGGGAGATCATCGACACTCTGGAAGGCCTGCGGGACAAGAGCGAAACCGCGGATCTGGCCTTCTATGCCTATCGCGATATGGCGCGTTGCGACTGGCAGCCGTTTATCAAGGCCGCTTTCGAACGAAATCCGGTCTCGATTGAGATGGGCAAGGGAAAGGACGCCTCTCAGATCTATGACTGGCTTGCCGCGATGCCGCAGGCTTCGATTTACGACGGCAAGCGGCTGGCCCAGCCCGACGAAGTGGCCAATTACGGGACCGGCGACGGGATCGAAAAAGCGATGACTCTGGCCAACGTCCTGCACGCGATCGATCCGGCCCGGGCCATTACCGTGGAAATAGAAACAACCCAGGCTGTCGTTCGGGCCGACCGGGAGTATTCCTTTCCTTCCGTCAAAGGCCTGCAAAAAAGCATCCCCATCAACCCATAGGATATTTTCCCGCATGGACGCCCCAGCCACCCGTAAAATCGATCCGGCCGCTACCAGCGCCATTCTTGTCGCTATCGCCTGCTGGGCCGGGGCGCCGATTTTCATCAAACTCCTGACCGCCGAAGTGGACAGTTGGACGCAAAATGTGCTCCGGTACGGCACGGCTTGTCTGTTCTGGCTGCCTTTTTTGTTTTATGCCATGCGAACGGGGCGATTCCAGAAACGCATCTGGTGGCTGGCTCTGCTGCCTTCCGTGCCCAATATCATCCTGCAGGCCTTCTGGGCGGCGGCGTTTTACCATGTCGATCCGGCGTTTATGGACCTGATGGTCAAATCGTCCGTGATCTGGATTGCGGCGTTTTCCCTGATCTTTTTCGAACAGGAACGCGCACTGCTCCGCAGCAAACGGTTCTGGTCGGGAATGCTGCTGTCGATGGTAGGTGTTGGGGGGGTTATTCTCTATCACCCCGAATTCAAGACGCCGGACACCACGATAGGGACAGGGATGGCTTTGGCGGCGGCGTTCGGCTGGGCCATTTACGCCATCACGGTCAAAATCACGTTCAAAAACGTCGATTCCAGAGTGGGCTTTTCGGTAATCAGTCTGTATACCACTTTGGGGCTGGCGGCTCTGGCCTGGCTGTTTGGCGATATGAGTGTCGCTTTGAATTTGTCTGCCAAGGTCTGGACCTGGGTTATCGTCTCGGCGATCACTGGGATCGCCCTCAGCCATGTGCTCTACTACGCGGCCATCAAGAGAATCGGCGCTACGATCCCTTCTCTGGCCCTGCTGGCTACGCCGATCTTTGTCTATGCCCTTTCCTACCTTGTGCTGGGCGAAACATTGAGCCTCCGACAGGGCCTGTTCGGACTGATCCTCCTGTTCGGGGCCGGCGTTTCGATCTGGTCCCAGCAGCATCTTGGAAAAGCCATTTCCCGACGATAGATGTCGGTTGGATTCCATCCAAATTTCTGCATTGACAATCGTTTCTTCCTTTCGTATGATAGTACCTGTCCAGTATCGCCTTTTTATTGAATACTGGGGAGGAAAGACGTGAGTGGACTGCACCGGAAACGTGTTCGTCCGAAACGTTTCAGAGGACATGAACCTGCCTCTGCGGGCCGGTTATGTTTCTGCGAAAGGGGGGATTCTATCCCTATTTTTAATCCATTGTGCCTCTTCTATTCTATGCCAATCTCAGGCCGCCCGGATGCGGCATCCGGAGTGGAGGAAACACTATGACACCCTCACCCGAACCGTCTTCTGCCCAAAACGCGGGACAACAACAGAACCCCTCTTCTTCCGGCCCGGGCGCCAAACGGAGAATTATTTCCTTTAACTGCAAAGGGTGTGAGCATCGTTATCATGTGCCGGCCCAGTTGGGCGGCAGGACCGTGCGCTGCAAAAAATGCGATGCGTTTACCGTCATCCCTATGGTGTCCGATCCGCCCATCGTTCATGACGATTCTTCCGCCCCTGTGTAGGAACTCTTGCCCTTCGGTCGAATAAACGGAGGCTATAAAACCGTCATCGCGCTGCCGCCACAGGACGATTCACATTGGTTTTACTTTTCAGACGCGGGCCGTTGTAAAGCGCCATCCAGACGCTGGCCATCTCTTCGTTGGTCATCCGGGTCGGATCAAAGTCCTTTTCGATCTCCCAGATCCACGCCCGGGCCTCGGTCAGACAGAACATACCGAGCGAATCCTCATCATTTCGCATGACCAGAGAAGCCAGCACGGGATATTTTTCGGCGATTTCCTTTTTGAAATTCCGATCGGTCACCGGCTCGGCCCTGCCCCGAATTCGGATCTGAACTCCCCGCATAGGGTTGTAAAAACACATCTCGACACGAGGATTGTCCAGCAATTGTTGATAAACGGCTTTATTTTGACGGGTGTTAAACACAATTCCGTGCTCATCGGCGGCAAACAGGGTCATGGCGCGCACATGGGCCTGACCCTCTTCGCAGGTGGCCAGATAAAACACCGGATTGGTCCGAACAAACTCAAATACTTCTTCACGATTCATTGTCGCGTTCTCCAAATCCAGGGTGCTTAGACTGTTTCTTTCCGCCCTTCGGGCGAAAACGGCATCGCATTCCGTTTCTAATCCAACGGTCCAATTCGGTTCGTAAAAAAATAGCATCTTTTTAAGGAAAAGCCTGATTGTCGATGGATTAGAGACGGGAAAACACGTTTTTCAAGGGGATAAAAAAAAGGGCGGTGAAAATGAATTCACCGCCCTGATTAGCGTTATCTTTGTTACTTGCCAAGGGGGCGCAGGAGGATTTCCTTGACGACGATTTTCATCGGGCCGAATTCCGCCCCGGGATGAACCTGAAAACCGACCTTTCCGGAATCGGTCGTGTCGTCATCGACATCGGCCACTTGCGTCCCATTGAGCCAGATTTTGACATTCTTTCCCTTGGCGCGAATGGCCATCGTGTTCCAGCCATCCCGATTGACCAGCTTTTCGTCCGTGTTCATGGCCAAAAACATCTTGCCGGGACAGTACAACGTGCCCGACCAGCAGACGGGATTCTTCCATTCCAGGATGTCGGCCTGGTAGGCCTTATTGGGATTTTGGAAACGAAACCAGATGCCGCTGTTGCAGGGCCACTCGGCTCGATACGAGGCGACCAGATCAAAATCGTCGAACGAAGCTGTGGTAAACAGATCGCCCGGTGCATTGTCCTGCCCCTGCGTTCCGACAAGTTGTTCGTTCTCGACAGTCCACTTGGCGTTGCCGCTGGCTTCCCATCCGGTCAGGTCTGTGCCGTTGAATAACGGTTCGAAGGGACGTTTCCCCAGGAGTTTGGCTACCATAGGCTCGATCGCCCGGGCCCAGATCTGGTACCCCTTTTCATTGGGGTGCAGAAAATCAGGCATGATCTCTTTGGACAATTTGCCGTCCGGTTCCAGGAACTTGTCGTTGATATCCAGATAATAAATCATTTTTCCGTCGGCGATTTTAGATGCCAGCAAAGAGGCCTTAGCGTTTTTTTCACGCTGGGGGCAGGGTTCGGGCGCCCTCGGGAAGATCGCCAGAATGAGGATTTTGGTCCTGGGGCATTTGGCCTGGATTCGCTTGCAGATGGCGATGATGCCGTCGGCGATTTCCTCGGCGGTATTGTCGTTTCCGTTGGAATTATTGGTGCCGATCATCAGGACGGCCAGCTTGGGGGAGATCCCCTCCAGATGGCCCTGGTCCAGCCGCCACAGGACGTGCTGGGTGCGGTCGCCGCTGAAGCCCATGTTAACGGCGTTGCGGTGGGCATAGTACAGGTCCCAGTACTTTCTTCCGCCGCCTTCCCAGCCGTGGGTGATGGAATCGCCGATCATGAGCAGATCCACATTGCCCTGTCTTACACGCTCGTTGACGGCGTCGTTGCGGAGGGTCCACCAACTGTGCCGGTGGTCCGGCGAAACCGCCGAATGCTGCGCCAAGAGAGGCGTTTGTGTCGACAAAATCAGGATTGCCAGACAACCGATCAGAAGTTTGCTCTTCATCGTTCATTCTCCTTTGACCAAAAATTACCATTTTTACCCATGGGGCTATTATACCCTTTTCCGGTCGGTCCGGTAGACCCAATTTCATCCTGTCGGCGGTGTTTTTGACGCCGATGCAAAAATAGGCAATTTTTTATTGCGAATGAGGCAGGATCGTTCATAATAAACGATTCCGAAATCGGCCGAGCCTTTCGGGGCCTTGAAAACAGAATATTGGGAGTGACTATGGGACCTGTATTGCACGGGTTGATCCGGCTGCAGCGTGTGGAAAACCGGCTGCGGGCGGTCAAAGCCAAACTGGCGCGATGCCGCCGGCGAATCCTGTTCCAGGAAAATCAGTTGCGAGTGCTGCAGAACGAGCTGGAGGCCAAGCAGGAGGAGATCAAGCTCACCCGCGTACAGTCGGACCGACTGGAACTGGAGCTGAAAACCCGCGATGAAAAAGTGGCCCGTCTCCGCGCCGCTCTGAACATGGCCAAGAGCAACAAGGAATACTCGGCGATCCTGACCGAGCTCAATACCGCCAAAGCCGACAATTCCAAGGTCGAAAGCCAGATCCTGGACCTGATGAAGAACACCGAAACCGACGAGGCCGAATGCAAGGAGATTCAGGCCAAAATCATCGAACAGAAGGCCCGTCTGGAAGAGATACGCAAGGAATCTGAAACACAGGCCGCCCTGCACGAAAAGGAGATTGTCGCGATTCAGGTCGAGTGGGACAAGGCCGCCAGGGATGTTCCGCCGGATGTTTTGGAGCTTTTCAAACGCGTGGCCGACAACTACGATGGCGAGGCGCTGGCCACCGTCGAGCAGGCCAATGAAAGCGCGGAGCTCTACAGTTGCGGGGGCTGCTATATGGGCCTGACCGCCGAAACGCTCAATCAACTGATGACCCATGACGACATCATTCGCTGCGGAAGCTGTACGCGGATCCTGGTGCTGAAGACAAACGAGGATATCTAGACAGCTTGAAGTCCATCTCTATAGGCGATAGTAGTCCAGTTTTCATGTTCGTTTCAGGGAGAGAGTTTCGTGCCAGATCGCCTGACAATCTATACCGACGGTGGCAGCCGCGGCAATCCCGGCCCGGCAGCGGGGGCCTATGTTCTGCTTGACGAGAACGGCACGGTCGTTGAGGGCCGCGGGTGTTTTCTGGGCAAAACCACCAACAATGTCGCCGAGTATACCGGTCTGCTGGAGGGATTGCGGGCGGCCCGGCGATGGGGAGCCTCTTCCATAACGGTCTTTAGCGATAGTGAACTGCTGGTTCGCCAGATCAACGGCCAATACAAGGTCAAAAGCGACAATCTCAAGGACCTGTTCGCCGAGTGCATGAATGAGATGACAGGCTTTTTTCCCTGGCAGGTCAGCCATATCCGACGGGAGCAGAATTCACAGGCGGACCGGCTCGCCAATCAGGCGATGGATGCCGGTGCGGACGTGGAAATGAGTGCAACTTCTGCCAACAATAACTCCGGGAGACATCTCCGGCTGGGCGTGCTCCTCAGCGGGGGCGGCACGACGATGGTCAATCTGGACAAGGAAATCAAGGCAGGACGGTTGAATGCCGAAATCGCCGTGGTAATCAGCTCCCGTTCGCAGGTTAAAGGAGTCGAGCGGGCGCGAAAGCTGGGTCTGGAGCCGGTGCTCATCCGCCGGAAGGATTTTTCCGATATCGACAGTTTCAGCGCCCGGATCGTGGCCGCTCTGGATGCCGCCAGGGTCGATCTGGTTGTGCAGGCGGGCTGGCTGTGCCTGTGGACGATCCCGGCCAGGTACGAAAACCGCGTTATGAACATCCACCCGGCCCTGCTGCCCGGCTTCGGCGGCAAGGGCATGTGGGGCCATCATGTGCACGAGGCGGTGTTGAAGGCCGGCTGCAAGGTCAGCGGCTGTACCGTGCATTTTGCCGACAACGATTACGATTCCGGCCCGATCATCGTACAGCGGACCTGTCCCGTAATGGAAACGGACGACGCCGACACCTTGGCCGCCCGCGTCTTCGAGCAGGAATGCATCGCCTACCCCGAGGCCATCCGCCTGTTCGCCCAGGACTGCCTGACCATCGTCGATGGAATCGTAAAAATTACAACTTCATAAAAGTATGACGACGTTCATTTCTGAATCGGGCGGATTTTAATATTTCGAAACGATACCTGTCCGTGATCGCCCTGAAGCGCAATATAACCGGTATTTGACCTGGCAAACAACGGCATCCGGCCAAATTTGCTTTTGGCTACACGGTCCTTGAAATCTTCGCTGCCCATAACATATTCGAAATACTTCACTCCATTGATTTCATGTTCACATTTTTCAGGAGTGATGAGCAAGCGGACACGATTCCATTGCCCGGCAGGTTTTGTCGCATCAAGGATTTTACCCGTAGCAGGATCGATCGGGGGCTGATAAAGGGCATACAGCCAGCCGCATCGAACCGGATCGGCGGCGGCCTTATTGTCTTCCAGTTGAAATTCCGGGCCGGTCGCCCAGGCAGCGCCTCCCTCATCGGTTACATGGAACATGATCCCGCTGTTTCCGCCCGCCGAGATATTGTATTCCAGTTGCAGCTCAAACCAGCCATATTGCTCGTCGGTGCATAGATCGCCGGCATCATGGGGATCGGCACAGACGAGCACGCCTTCCTTTACCTGCCAGCCGGGACGGATGTCTTTGCGTTTGAAGTTATGCCAGCCTGTAAGATCGTTGCCGTTAAAGAGCAGCTTCCATCCGGCGCCCCTTTCCGCTTCGGTAAGCTTGTTTCTCGTGGCCGCTTCCGCCGTTTCGGCGGCAATCTGCTTCTCCAGATCCTTTATCCATAGATCGTTAAGTTCCTGGACGGTGTGGCCGGTGTATTCCTTCCACATCTCCTCGGTATACCTTCCCTCACGAGCGGCGGCATTGAGCTTGCGGAGGATATCCTTGTCACGATTATTGGTAACCCAGTGGAGGAAATTGCCCGACACACGATAGCTGGCGTCATACCGCGCCCGGGACAGGCTGGAGGCAGTTCGGATCTCGGCCCCGCGGGTTTGCGGCTCGTACAGGAACCAGCGGATGTAGTCGGCGATGCCCTCGACAAGCCATCCAGGTGTGCGGGTGGCATTGCGGTTGCCGCGCCGGGCCTGGCCATACTGCTGCACGACGTGGACCAGTTCATGCACCACAGCCCCTTTGGCCTCGCCCTTCAATTGCCCCCGGAACCAGCGGGCAGCGCATGACACGCGAGTGCCGCCGGTTGCCGCGACGCCCTGCATATTGGCGCTGAACACGATGGTGACTCTCGTGGGGGCTTCATACCCTTCGCTGGGCAGCATTTTGACCAGTTTTGGGTACCAATCCTTCACAACGGGAGTCAATTCCTTGTTCGCCCATTCGGTCAGGTCGGGCGTCTCAGTCGTATCGATAGTAATCTGATATTTACCTCCTTCGATTTCGACGATTTCCCGCTGCGCCGATCCGGCCGGTTCAATGGCCGAGCCGGCGACAAGCACCGGAGCGCCGGGCTCGACAACGTCGATTTCACTGTAGAAGGTGTTTCCGAAAGGATCGTCGGCTTCGGTACGCGATATATCAAACAGCAGATAACGGCTCTTGCCGAGAATGCCATCCGAGTCTGCGATGCTGACAGCATATTGTCCGCCGCCCTGGCCTTCTTTCGGGCGGGTATCGACTTGAGCGATCCATTTCCAGCCGCATGTTTTCGGATCGATGGATCTGGCCGGTTCCGGGTTGAAACCTTCGGCAGTGTCGTTTCCGAAATACACCGAATACACCTGCGGACCGCGCGTGTTGGGGTGCCACGAGTAAGTATTGACCTGTTTGATCTCTATGGTTTTGCCCAGATCAATACGAATTCGCCCGCCATCCGTACCGGCGGCCAAAAAGAAGTTCTCCGCCGGCTGGTCTGCTTCGGTCGGGATCCTGCCGTCGTGCAGCGTATCGAGATTTCCTCCGTTGCCGTCCCGTCTGCCGTCGATAAGGGTAAATACGGCTTTTGAGGCGGCATCGCTGCGGGACGGTTGCGGCGTTTTCTCAAACTTGAAGTCGGCATTGGCCGCTCCGGCGTCATGATGATCGATAATTACTTTCACCTCCGCACGGACGGACAGATTGCAAATCAGAACGATCGACATCACCAGAAGAAACAGAGTGCTGCGTTTCATTTTCTGCCCTTTTCAAAAACAACAGATTTCATTTACGTTCATTGCGGATTCTATCTTATCAAAATCGGGTTCCAATTCCAACTTCAAAAGGAAAAAGCACGACCGGCCGGAATTTCGCAGTTGCCCTGCTCTGCGAGGCGGGGGAAATATTTTTGATAAAAAAACGGGGTGAAATCTTTTTGATTTCGCCCCGTCAGGATTTCTCGGGTATGGTCTGGTTATTCGGTCTGAATGACGGCTTCGGTCTTTTCGACCACGGCGTCATCCCGGATCCCCTCAAATCGCAGGGAATCCTCGTCCTGCACGGTGATCTTGATCACGTTCTTGTCCTTGAACTCGCCACGGAGCATCTTCTCGCTGAGCGGGTCTTCAATATAGTGCTCAATGGCGCGACGCAGCGGACGGGCGCCGAATTCGGGATTGTATCCCTTATCGATCAGAAATTCCTTGGCGCCGCTGTTCAGGTCCAGATGCAGGCCGTGCTCCACGAGCCGCTTGAAGACCTTGTTCAGCTCGTAATCCACGATGGTCGTCAGATCCTCCCGTGTCAGGGCGCGGAAGACGATCTTGGCGTCGAGCCGGTTGATGAACTCAGGCCGGAAGTGCCGCTCGATTTCCTTGTCCAGCAGCTCTTTCATCTTCTCGTAATTGGCCTGTTCGGTGCGTTTCCCAAAACCGAAGCCGGACTGGTTCTTGATCAGGTCGGCCCCGATATTGCTGGTCATGATCAGAATCACATTGCGGAAGTCCACATGCCGCCCGAACGAGTCGGTCAGTCGGCCTTCTTCCATAATCTGCAGAAGCATGTTGTAGACGTCCGGGTGGGCCTTTTCGATCTCGTCAAGCAGCAGCACCGCATAGGGCCGGCGGCGGATCCGCTCGGTGAGCTGGCCGCCTTCTTCGTAGCCGACGTATCCGGGCGGAGCGCCCACGAGCCGGCTGACGTTATGCTTTTCCATATACTCGCTCATGTCGATCTGGATCAGCGCATCGGCGTCGCCGAACATGAACTCGGCCAGCGCCCGGGCCAGCAGGGTCTTTCC